>JAYUAV010000222.1:0-2481 GCA_043741175.1 Verrucomicrobiota bacterium | reverse complement strand
GCCAAGATGGTCGTCAAGCTCGCCCGGCTCACGGGCCTGCCCGCACAAGTCATCGAGGACAACGACCTCCAGGTGGACTCGGGCCGGTTCCGCGAAATGCTGTTGCGCGATCAAGGCCTCATCCTCGGCCGCTACGACGCGCGCATCACGGGCCGCGACGCCGACAAGTCATCGTCGCAACCGCGCTTTGATCCGTCGTATGCCGCCACGCTCGGGCCGTTCTCCGCCGCGATGAATTCGTATCTGCGCGAGGAGTTGAAGTTTGAGAATGATCTGCCCTACGAAATACTGGCGGGCGTCGGCCCGTGGAATTACGACGCGCGCAACAGCTATCCCAGCGTGGCCGACCGGCTCGGTTCCGTGATGAGCCAGAACCCCTACCTGCGCGTGCTGGTGCTCGGCGGATTGCGCGACCTCGCCTGCCCGATGGACGGCATCCAATACAGCCTCGATCATCTCACGCTCGACCCCGCGCTGCGCAAGAACATCAGCTACGCGGAATTCGAGTCCGGCCACATGATGTATGTGAACCAGCCCGACTTGAAAAAACTCCAGCACGATCTGGAAACGTTCGTGAAGCCATGAACCGTTCGCGTCATGGTAGGAGACGACGTGAGGAGACTCACTTCAACCCCGGGCCAGGCGATTTAACTGCTGATTGACGCGGATTCACGCGGATGCCGGAGCGCCGAACTCCGATTCGGCAGGTTCAACCGCGAAACCATTGCCGCAAAAGAACGCAGGGAGCGCAAAGGATTCCTCCCTCTCCGCCTCGATTCCCTTCTCCGCATCGGATGGGGAGAAGGTGGCGGAGCCGGATGAGGTGTGTCTTTGGAGAGTGGAGAGAAGGAATGAGTGTGAGGTGTCGAAGTTTTTTAACCGCAGATCACCCGGGTGGACACGGATGGTAGGAGACGACGTGAGGAGTCTCACTTCAAACCCGGGCCGGAGTTTAACCGCTGATGGACGCTGATCTTCGCTGATAACGTAGGAGGCGTGTCCCGCCTATCTCAAATATTTTTGATTTGCGCGATCATGGTCGCAAGTTTTTGCGGGTCACGACACACGAGGAAATCCCACCGTCCAAGTTTGCCCCAATTGTTCACCGCGCTTACCCAGCGTTTGGCGGCTTGATGTTTTGATTCCGTATCGCCCTGCAATTGGCCTTTGATCTCAAGAATGAGCATGACGCCGTTCACCAGACGCACGAGAAAGTCCGGTTCATAAACATGCGGCTGATCAAACAATTCATAGGGAATGTTGAATTCCAGCCGGTCATTTCGCGCGTAGCAAATGACGTCCGCCGATCGCTCCAACTGAAACATTGCGGCCTGCTCCCAACTCTGCGTGTCGCAGGCGACGAAGTTGATGTGGCTTTTGACCGTGGCTTGAACCGGTTTCACGGTTTTGAAGTGAACCGCCGCCGTTGAGCAAACCGGCTTGTAACGGTTCAGGCGCGGCACAAGCGGCGCTTCGCCGTGCGCGTCATCTGGCTCGATGGCATCGAGCAGCAGCGACACGATGCGTTGCGCGTAGCTTTGCAGGCCGATCTCGCAGGGATGGACGGAATTCTCGACGCGCGTCGCCACATACTTGCTGACCACGCGGAGCACTTGAGGAAACAGTTTGGCCCGCGACTGCTGTCTTAACTTCTCCTTGCTGTTTTGCGATGCGTCCGTGAGTGCGCGCACAATCTCCCGCGCGATTTCGCACTCGATGGTTTGCGGATGCACCGAGCGGTAATACTCCTCCCGATCCACCGGCTCGAAACCAAACCCGCCATACACGCCGGGATGCCCGATTTGGTAGCCGACCTGCGGACGCAGAAATGCCGCCGTCGGAATTTCCCACGGGTTCACGCGCGTCTGTTCCACGCTCGCCACCTCGCATTTGATGATGTTGTGCCGCAGCGCGGCGGCGTAGCCCTCGACCACCGGAAACCGAATCTCGAACGCCTTCCGCTCCGGCAGCGCCATGACTTCGTGCTTGGGACGGTCTTCCGGCGGCGCACCGCCTCCGGGTTCGCGGCCTTTGAATGGAATCAGCGAGAACGGCACACCAAAGATGTCCACATACTCGGCGGTCAACAGTCCCGTTGCCGGGTCAGGCGTGTAATCCATCCGCCGCAATCCGCGTCCGACGACTTGCTCGCACAGCAACTGACTGTGGAACGCCCGCAAGCCAAGGATGTGCGTCACGTTGTTCGCGTCCCAGCCTTCGCTCAACATGTTCACGCTGACGACGCAGCGGATGTGTTCACCCGCCTCGCCCACGCGGCCCACGGTCGAGACAATCTTTCGCAGTTCCTCCGCCGCTTCTTTCTTTGTGGTGTTCGGGTCCTCGCTCTCGGCGGCCGCGAGCAATTTAGAGTCGATGCGCAGTGTTACTTCGGCTCCCTCTCGGTTCCAAAGTTCGGGGAAGCCTTGCAGCCCCGCGCCGTAGTGTTTCTTTGCCTTCGCCTTTTTCTTCCGACGTTTGGGC
>JAYUAV010000221.1:0-7603 GCA_043741175.1 Verrucomicrobiota bacterium | reverse complement strand
CGCACGGAGTGACGCGCCCTACCTAGAGATTCACACTCAATCAACGCGCACAGACAATTTCTGACTTCGACTCGAAACTTCATTTCTTCTCCCCGCCTTTCTCCCCGCCTTTGGTGATCGCTTTTCCATCTTCGAGTTCTTTGCTCACCGCTTTGTAACTGCCGGAAACAAACTCCTGTCCCTCGCTCAAGCCCTCGGCGATTTCCCAATGGTCGCCGTCTGTGATGCCGATTTTCACCGACGTCATCTTCACCTTGTCGCCGTCCACAAGGAAGACCACCTCGGTCTGCTTGGGTATGTCTTTGGATTTTTTATCCGACGCCACGGCGTTCGTGGTGGGGGTTGAATTTGTTTTCGTCACGGATGAACTCGCGTTTGTGCCGGAGTTTTTTCCGAAGTCCATCTTCGGCAAGCGCGTCGCAACGGCGGCGTAAGGAACCGTCAGCGCGTTCGTCACGTAACGGCTCTCGATCTCTGTGCTGACAGACATGCCGGGGCGGAACGCTTCGTTTTCATTGATGCGGATGCGGACCTCAAACTTCGTCGCTTCCTGACTGGAGCTGCCGCCACCGCCACCGAACGCGCTTGCCGCGCCGGAGCCTTTGGAAGAGTTCGCTATCTCCGTCACCACGCCGGTAAATTTCTTGTCCCGGAACGCGTCCACCTCCAGCCGCGCTTTCTGGCCCGGCTTGATCAGCACCACATCCACCTCGCCAATGTCCACGCGCGCTTCCATCTGACTCAAATCCGAAACCGTCATGATCTCCGTGCCCTTGTTGAACGACGTGCCGAGGACGCGTTCGCCCAACTGTGATTGCAGCCGCGTCACCGTGCCATCAATCGGTGCGAGGATCGTCGTCTTGCTCAAATCTTCATTCGCCTTGTCGAGCGAGAAGCCCGCCTGTGCCGCCGAGTGAATGGAGTTCGTGTAGCGCAGCTTCGCTACGTCGTAGGCGGTTTTGAAATCGAGCATCACGGAATCCGACACGAGCCGGTTTTGATACAACTCCTCGTTGCGCTTGAACTCGGCGGCGGCACGCTCCATCTCCGCGCGCGAAAGCGTCTGACCCGCCTGCGCGGATTTGAAACTGGACTCCGCAGAGTTGCGGCTCGCGCGATACGTGTCCGACTTGATCTGCACGAGCAGGTCGCCCTTCTTGACGTGATCGCCCTCGCGCACGGGCAACGCCACGATTTCCCCGGCGACTTCCGGGCTGATGACCACTTGAACCACGGGCTGAATCTTGCCGTTGGCGGGAATGAGTTCGATGAGGTCGCGTCGCGTGACTTTTTCCGTGGTGACGGCGATGGCTTTGTCGCGTTTGCAACCCATGAGCGGCACTGTGAGGACAAGCGCGAGGAATGTGACGAAGCCGACGGCGCGGCAGGTGATTTTAGATTTTGCCATGCGAATTGATTTCAGGGCTTGGACAGGGTGGGTGTGAAAATGTTTTGAAAAATGCCGAATGACTTGGTTGTCCGACATGGATTCGAACCATGACAAAGGCCTCCAAAGGGCCTTGTGCTACCATTACACCATCGGACAAACCTCAATCAGGCTAGTCATCTGGAGGATTTAGCGCAAAGAAAAACTCTGACGAGAAAGGTCTCCTTGTAGAAACGTTTCCCTTTTGCGCCTCTTGTGCCTTTGTGCGGCAAAACAATTTTCCAAGCGGGTCAGTGACGGAAATGCCGCGTGCCCGTGAACGCCATCGCCATACCGCGCGCATCCGCAGCGGCGATCACCTCTGGGTCCTTCACTGAACCGCCCGGCTGGATAGCGGCAGTCGCTCCTGCTTCTGCGGCAGCGACCAATCCATCTGGGAACGGGAAGAACGCATCACTGCATACCACGCTACCGTTTAGCGCAAGTTTCGCCTCGCCCGCCTTCCACACGGCGATGCGGCTGGAATCCACGCGGCTCATCTGCCCCGCACCCACACCCAGAGTGCGATCTGCATTGCTGTAAAGAATCGCGTTGGACTTGAGATGCTTCACCACGCGCCAGCCGAACAGCATGGCTTTCAATTCGGCTGCGGTCGGTTGTCGCTGGGTCACAATCTTCAAGTCAGACATGTTCGTCACCTTGAGATCGCGTTGTTGCATCAGGAAGGAATCCGCGCCCACGCTTCGCACATCCCACGGCTGCGAACTGCTGACGCACTTCAACACCTTGAGCAGCCGCAGATTTTTTTTCTTCTGCAAAATTACCAGCGCGTCCGGCGTGAAATCCGGCGCGACGATCACTTCGCTGAAAATTTCCGCGATGGCTTCCGCGCAATCTGCGTCGAGCGTGCGATTCACCACGATGATCCCGCCGAACGGCGCTTGTTTGTCCGTGGCGAACGCCTTGTCCCACGCCTCGCGCAACGTCGCGGCTTGCCCCACGCCGCACGGATTCGTGTGCTTGAGAATCGCCAGCGTCGGCGCGTCGCCAGCGAACTCAGCAATCAGTGCCGCTGCCGCCGTCAGATCGAGGATGTTGTTATAGGAAAGTTCTTTGCCGTGCAGTTGCTGAAAAAATTCTCCGAACCTGCCGTAGAGCGCGGCGACCTGATGCGGGTTCTCGCCGTAACGCAGCGGTTGCGCGAGCGGTGCAGAGACGATGAGCGACTTCGGCAGCATGGCCGAACTATGTCCATTGAAAGCTTTCTGAAGATGCGCCGCGATGGCCGCATCGTAAGCCGCTGTTCGGGCATAAACCTTTGCTGCGAGAGCGCGACGCATATCGAGCGTGGTGTTGCCGTTGGCTTTGATCTGTTCACCCACCAGCACATAATCCGCCGGATCCACGATCACCGTCACGCTGTCGTGATTCTTCGCTGCACTGCGGAGCATTGAGGGCCCGCCGATGTCTATGTTCTCAATCGCGTCGTGTAGCAAGACGTTTGGCTTGGCGACCGTGGCCTCGAACGGGTAAAGATTTACGACCACGAGATCAATCGGCGTGATGTTGTGTTGCTGCGCTGCGGCTTCATGCTGGGCATTGCCCCGGATGTAGAGCAAACCGCCGTGGACTTTTGGATGCAATGTCTTCACGCGGCCATCCATCATTTCGGGGAAGCCCGTGTGGTCGCTGATGTCTTTGACGGCGAGACCCGCATCGCGCAAGGCTTTGGCCGTGCCGCCAGTGGAGATGAGTTCCACACCAGCAGCGGCGAGGGTTTGTGCGAAAGGGATCAGCCCCGTCTTGTCAGAAACGGAAAGCAGTGCGCGTGAAATCTTATTCATTTGATTGATTGACCGATTGGAAAAACTCCTGCGAACCGTGGCTCGGCCCGAGTGCGTGGCCTGTGTGTGCTCCGCTGCGACGCGGCACTTTTTCGTTGTGCGAAAAAGTGGTGGTAGGTGATGGATTCGAACCATCGAAGGCGTTAGCCGACAGATTTACAGTCTGCACCCTTTAGCCACTTGGATAACCTACCAACAAAATCTCAAACACTTAATATTTAAGCGTATTAAACCGGTGTTTTAGATGCTAAAAACCGCTGTTAAGCGGCTAGATACCTTGGTTGAGTGACGCATAAGTGCCATAACTGTATGGCAAGTTACTAAAAAATCGTTATGACAACACTCAAACCTAAAAATCACCACGCGTAAAACCCTTGGCGGCACTGTTAGCTACTGCGTTGACGCAGGCCTTATTGACAATCAATGTAACCTAAAGTTTTTTCCGAACGCGCGTGAGGCTAGAGGATACGCCCGCAAAATGCAAGAGGTGCTGAAGAAACGCGCGGAAAAAACGGGTGCGACCCGAAGTGGCGGTCACTTGTATTACTTGAATTGCCAAGAAGAAATTTAATTGAACGCATCCCAAAAAAAGAAACGCGCCGCTGTTCGCGGCGCGTTTCGCTAATCTTCGATTTGCTGATTAAGACAATTCCAATGTGCCGTAGGTGATCGGCGTGATTTCGCGGCTGTCTTTGCCGACGCCCGTTGAAACTTTGCGCGTCTTTTCGTCAAACAAGCACGCAACGCCAAGCCGCTGCGACATTTCTGCCAGCGTGATGACCGTCTGCACGCGCACGGCCAGATCAATGCCGCAGTTGGGTTGCTTGCCGGTGCGAATGCAATCGAACCAGTTCGCATGATGCGCGCCGATGTCTTCGGTGGGTTTGAGTCCGTCAATTGTCGCAGGTTCGATCTCGTCGGCGAATTCGCGCTCCGGCTTGAGTTCAATGCGTTCGCCGGAAGACCCAACCTCCAACGTCGCGTGATGACCGTAGAGCGCGAATCCAGGGCTGCGGGAATTCACCGTGCTGCACGCGAGCATGAGCGAAACACCGCTCGGAAATTCTGCGAGCAGCTCGATATGCTCAGGCACATCGCGCTCGTAGGCGCCGGGATTCTTTTTGTCCGTGCCTACGTTCTTCGTGCCGACGCTCACCACGCGCGAAGGAAATTCCTGTTTGCCCATCGCCAGCATCAACGGGTGCAACCGGTGCGGCATCAAATCACCCAACAACCCCGCGCAGTACGGATAAAATTTACGCCAGCGAAAATAATGTTGCGGGTCGAACTTCACGCGCTTCTTCACCGGACCGAGCCACTTCTCCCAATCCACGCTCGCTGCCGTCGCATCGGCATCAATCGGATAATTCCATTCGCCCTTGGGATTGTTGCGGCAGTAATAACCCTGCGCCCAGACAAGTTGGCCGATCTCGCCAGCGGTGATCATCGCCGCCGCCTTGTGCCACGCTGCTGCGGAAGTCCCCTGCGAGCCGACCTGCAAAATCTTCCCGGTCTTCTTCACCACGTCATGCACGGCGAACGCCTCACCGAGATACCGCGTCAACGGCTTCTCGCAATAAACATGCTTGCCGGATTCCATCGCACCGATGCTCGCGGCGGCATGGATGGGATCGTGCGTGGCGATGACCACGGCATCAATATCCTTCCGGTCGAGTATTTCACGGTAGTCCACATGCGTCGTGACGTTCGCACCCGTGCCCGCTTTTTCGATGAAAGCCTTCGCTGCCGTGGTGCGTTTGGACCACACATCGCAAACAGCGACCTGTGAAATGTTGTTCGCCGCCGCGTTCTTGCTGGAGATGTTGACGTGCGCATTCATGCCCTGACCGCCCACGCCGATGAAGCCGACGTTGATGCGGTCATTCGCGCCGAGGACTTTACCAGCGCTGGGTGCTTGGCCGTAAATCGTCGGGCGCAGTAGCGGCGCGGCGGCGAGCGCAGCGGCGACGGTGGCGGTTTTCTTGATGAACTCCCGACGCGTGGTCGGGCCGGAGTTTTCAGTTCGATTGTTTTGCATAATTGATGATGGCTTTCAGACGGACGATAGCTGGCCGACATCTCCGGTCAATAACTCAAACGAGTTAGTCCTGCGCGTGCCAACCAAGGCAGCTTGTCATTCCTGAAAAACCGTGTCCATCCGTGTCCATCCCCGCCTTCGCTGCTTGCTTCGGCGCGGCAGGCTGTGGTTAAACTCTCCGCGCCATTATGGAATACGAAGCAGTCATCGGTCTGGAAACTCACGTCCAACTCAAGACGAAGTCGAAGATGTGGTGCGGGTGCGCCAATCAATACGGCTCGGAGCCGAACACGAACGTCTGCCCCGTCTGCCTCGGGATGCCGGGCGTGTTGCCCGTGCCGAATGAAGAGGCGTTGCGTCTCACCGTGCTGACCGGTTATCTGCTCAACTGCGAGATTCCCCGCTTCGCCAAGTTCGACCGGAAGAGTTATTTCTATCCGGACATGCCGAAGAATTATCAACTCACGCAATACGACAAGCCCAGCACGGCGAATGGTTTCGTGGAGTTTGAGTTCAACGGTGTCGGTTCAAACAATGGCTTGTCCCGCGTGCGCATCACCCGCGCGCATCTCGAAGAAGACGTTGGTAAGAGTACGCACTTTGAACGGCACAGCGGATTGGATTTCAATCGCGCTGGCGTGCCGCTCATGGAGATCGTCACTGAGCCGGACATCACCAGCGCGGAGATGGCTTATGCCTACCTCAACACGTTGACGGAGATTTTGCATCAAGGCGGCGTGAGCGATTGCGACATGGAAAAAGGCATGGTGCGCTGCGACGTTAATATCAGCGTGCGCCCGGTCGGCACGAAAGAACTCGGCGCGAAGATCGAGATCAAGAACATGAACAGCTTTTCCGGCGTGCGTCGCGCGGCGGAATATGAGATCGCACGCCAGATCGAAACCGTGAAGCGCGGCGAGAAGCTCATCCAATCCACGCGCCGCTGGGACGACGTGACCGGCATCACCGAACAGATGCGGACGAAGGAAGACGCGCACGATTACCGCTATTTCCCCGATCCCGACCTCATGCCGCTCGCGCCGACGGATGAATGGCTCGCGAACGTGAAGTCGCGCGTGGTGGAATTGCCGCTCACGCGCAAGCAACGCTTGATGCGCGATTACGCCTTGCCCACTAGCGATGCGGAAGTGTTCAGGAGTAACGTGGTGCTGGGAAATTATTTTGAGCAGATCGCCAAGCAGACGAAGAATCCGAAGGCCGTGGCCAACTGGATCATCAACAACCTGCTCGCCAAGCTCACCGAAGCCAACGCCAAGGAAGCGGCTACACACTCATTCGACAAACCCCTCTCCCCGTCCCTCTCCCCATCCGATGGGGAGAGGGTGGCCGATAGGCCGGGTGAGGAGTTGGCCAGCCTCAAGTTCAAGCCGGAAGCCTTGCTCGAACTGGTCGGCCTCGTCGAGGCTAAGACCATCAGCAGTTCTGCCGCGCAACAGGTGTTCGCCGAGATGTTCGATACTGGCAAAGCTCCCGCTGTCATTGTGCAGGAAAAGGGTCTTGCCCAAGTCAGCGACACCGGCGCGATTGAAAAATTCTGTGACGAGGCCATTGCCGCGAATCCGAATCCCGTCGCCGACTACAAAGCTGGCAAAGTCGCCGCGCTCAATTCTCTCAAAGGCCAGGTGATGAAGTTGAGCAAAGGCAAAGCGAACCCTGCACTCGTCGGCGAAATACTGGAGCGGAAGCTGAAAGCCTAGTCAGGCTGCTTACTGATTTTTCTGGGCGAGGTCATCTGTATTGGTGACTTGTGAGAATTTGGCTTTTCATGGATTCTCATTTGTATTCATGAAAAACAATCGGCTCACCAACCATTATGCCGCACGCACAGGATTCACCCTGATCGAATTGCTTGTGGTCATCGCGATCATTGCAATCCTCGCCGCGATGCTCCTGCCCGCCCTATCCAAAGCCAAAGACAAGGCGCAGACCACGACTGACCTGAATAACGTCCGCCAGATTCTGCTGGCTTCAAACATGTATGCGACCGATCAGAACGATGTCATGCCGCATCCGGGCTGGGGTTCGATCGGAGACAACAACCCTAATTATCCCGACTGTTGGGCGTATGCGACGAAAATTGCGAGCGGCGCAGTGATTCCCAACGCGGCGGGCATCGCCACAGATCCGCTCACCTACACGGGACAAGACGCTTGGCTTCAAGCAGGCCAAATCTATCCCTATCTCAAATCCAAAAAAACCATGTTCTGTCCGCGCGATATCGTGGAGTCATCCAGCTCAAAACGAGAGAAGTGGAGATTGCGCCAATGCAAACTAACTAGTTACACATTTACCGGCTGCCTCATTTGCACTGGC
>JAYUAV010000220.1:0-7192 GCA_043741175.1 Verrucomicrobiota bacterium | reverse complement strand
ATATTTTCCTTGGAACGCCGTCCACGGTGCGACAAACGGGACGATCTCCACCTCCGGCCAGAGACGGTTGTGCAAGTCTTGAGCGTAAGGCTTGGCGACGAGTGTGACGGAATACTTCTCGCACGCCGCACGCAGGAACGGTGTGGCAATGACGAGATCCCCGAGTCCCCAGAGTTCAAAAATGACCAGTGAGGGTTTCACGTTGTTTGCCGGGCGACAAGGTACGCAGACCAGCCGATCCAATGCACGCGCGCCGTGTAGCGCTGGCGGCTTTCTGGCATGAGGCAGAGCAGTGGGTGGGCGGCGGCAAATATCCAGTTGCGGGAAACGCCAGTGCTCGCGACTCGCAAGGACGTGTTCACGACCTTTGCAGCGAGTTGGTCCATGGTCACGACGCTTATGTGTGTAGGGTCGTCGTAGAAGTTGAGCGTGAACTTTCCTGCGGCGCTTGGCAGATCAATGGTCTTGGGATGCGGCGTCTCGAAATAGGCGAAGCCACCGGGCTTGAGCAACCGCGCGGTCTCCGAGAGCAAGTTGGTCAACGAGTCGAGGTGTTCGATGACGTGCATACAGGTGATGGCGTCCATCGAGTGGTCAGGCCACGGAAATTTGTCGGCGGAGAAATCAAGTTGGCGGAAGTCGCACGAGGCGGGATACTTTTCCGGTTGACCAAATTTGTCGGCGGAATGGAGGCGGAGATCGGGGCGGAGTTCTGCAATGTGATTGAGTGTCTCTCCATCGGAAGAGCCGAGATCAAGCAACGCGCCGTTCACCGGAGTCCGCATTATGTGCGAGGCTCGTGTGTCCAGTGATGGAAAAGCGCGCAGGTATTTCCAGTTCATCGTCTGGAAACAGGGGCTGTTGTATAATGCGCTCGTTGCACAGGAATAAGCTAGGCATCCGAGCGCACTCTGTAAAGCCGGGGACTGGGTTGTGATAAAAAAAGAACAGGCGGGCTTTTTCAAGCCCGCCTGCGCGATTCTAGTTATTCCAGAGCGACGAATTACTTGTCTGTGTCCACGGCGTCGAACGCGTGTTGCAGTGCCACGAGGTCTTCACCGGGCTTGAGCGCGTCGAGGACGGCTTGCTCGGCTTTGAGTTGCTCGTTGGAGTAGTTCGCTGCTTTGATGGATAGGCCGATGCGGCGGTCGCCACGGTCAATCTTGATGACGCGGGCGGTGACGTCTTGGCCAGCTTTGAGCACGTTCTTGATCTTGTCCACGCGCTCTTCGCTGATCTGGGAGATGTGAACGAGTCCGTCAATGTCGTGCTTGAGGCCGACGAATGCGCCGAAGCTCGCGAGCTTGGTGACTTGGCCGGTGACGAGGTCACCGACTTTGTAGAGGTCATCAATCTTGTCCCACGGATCGGTGGAGATTTGTTTGACGCCAACAGCGATGCGTTGGTTGGCTTTGTCCACTTCGAGCACTTGGGCTTCGACTTCATCGCCCTTCTTGAACACTTCGCTCGGGTGATTGATTTTGCGCGTCCAAGAGATGTCGGACACGTGAATCATGCCGTCCAGACCTTCTTCCAACTCAATGAAGGCACCGTAGCTGGTGAGGTTGCGAATCTTGCCCTTGACGCGAGTGCCGGCTGGATACTTCTTCTCGGCGTTGTCCCACGGATTGGATTCCAATTGGCGCACGCCGAGGGAAATCTTCTGCTCGTCGCGGTTGATACCGAGAACGATTGCTTCGATTTCCTGATCCTGTTTGAGCACGTCGCCGGGTTTGGCCACGCGTTTAGTCCAGGACAGTTCGGTGACGTGAATGAGACCTTCGACGCCGGGTTCGAGTTCCACGAATGCGCCGTAGGGCACGAGGTTGACAACCTTGCCTTTGACTTTGGTGCCGACGGGGAACTTGGATTCGATCTCTGCCCATGGATTGGCCATCTTCTGTTTGAGGCCGAGGCTGACGCGTTCTTTTTCCTTGTTCACGTCGAGCACGACCACGTCGAGGTCTTGGCCGACCTTGAGAACTTCGGACGGATGACCCACGCGACCCCAGCTCATGTCGGTGATGTGGAGCAAACCATCAATGCCGTTGAGATCAATGAACGCACCGAAATCGGTGATGTTCTTGACCGTGCCCTTGCGGATGTCGCCAGGGACCATGTCGGCCAGCAATTTCTGGCGACGTTCGCCACGCTC
Source organism: Verrucomicrobiota bacterium (assembly GCA_043741175.1). Classification (GTDB taxonomy): domain Bacteria; phylum Verrucomicrobiota; class Verrucomicrobiia; order Limisphaerales; family JADLHS01; genus JADLHS01. Next base: position 5,037 of record JAYUAV010000220.1, on the reverse strand, counting down.
GGCTTCGATGAGTTCGCGACGTGAGAGGACGATGTTCTGCCGCTCTTGATTGATTTTGACGACCTTGAAATCGTAAATGTTGCCGACGAACTGCGTGAGATTCTTCGGGGTGATGACGTCAATCTGGGACGACGGCAGGAACGCCTCGACACCGATGTTGACGATCAAGCCGCCCTTGACGATGGACTTGACGCGACCCGCGATGCGTCCGCCTTCGTTGCAGATGGTGAGGATTTTTTCCCAGTTCTGTTTGAACTCGGCCTTCTCCTTGGAAAGGATGACCATGCCGTCCTTGTCTTCGAGTTTCTCGATGAGGACGTCAATTTCGTCGCCGACCTTGACGGACTTGATGTCGTCGAACTCGTTGCCGGGGACGACGCCTTCGCTCTTGTAGCCGATATCAACGAGCGCTTCTTTGCCGCGCAATTCAATGATGCGGCCTTTGACAATTTCGCCTGCGGCAAAGCGTGTAGAGCTGTGCTTCAGGGCTTCTTCCATCGTGAGCATACTTTTCCTATGAACTATCTGTGTGGGGCTTGATCGGGCGAATAAATGCCCGGTGAAGCTCCATTGCCTAAACTGACCGACGTTGCAGGGCAACGGAGGTTAAAGGTTAGGTTGTTTGTTTAACTTTCTTTTCTCAGCCTAAATGAACATCCGCACACGCGGCGTTCAGGCAGTGTCAGAGTAGCAAGACTACCACTTTTGGAGCAAGACATTTGAAAGGGGCGCATCTTGACTCTTGCTGTCCCTCAAGTGAAATCGGTGGATGAATCGGAACGCCGACTGTAGTCGGCAGCAGCACGATTTAACACGTTTCCCCAATTGAAGGCCGCTTTCCGATGCTGGTGTCAAGATATGTAAAAATCTCAACTCAACCGCATGGGCATGACGACGTAGAGAAATGGTCCATTGATCTTGAGAACGCCAGGGCTGAGTTCGTCAATCAACTCGATGAATACTTCGTCCTGAGTCAGCGCGTTCAGCGGATCAATCATGTATTTCGGATTGAACGCTATGGACATCTCCTTGCCTTTGTAATTTACCGCCATGCTTTCGCGTGCTTCGCCGACTTCAGGACTGTTGGCTGTGATGGCGAGGTTGTTCTTTCCAAACGTGAGCTTCACGGAGTTGGCTTTCTCGCTGGTCATTATCTCGGCGCGCTTGAGAGCGTGGAGAAATTCTTCGCGCGGCAGGCTAATGCGTTCCTTGGCTTCACCGGGAATAACCTGACGATAGTTCGGGTAATTGCCTTCGATCAGCTTAGAGATGATGACGACGGAGAATCCCTTGTCATCGTTCAACGTGAACTCCGCTTGATTGTCTGCGTATTTGATTGTGACATCGCCCTTGTCTTGAAGCAGGCGGTTCAATTCATTGACTGCTTTCGCCGGAATGATGAATTCTCCCTGGCTGTGTTCTGAAATGTCCACTTCCTCATCCGTCAACGCCAGACGCCGTCCGTCCGTCGCTACGATAGTCATCTTGTGCTCTTTGAGACTGATGAAAATTCCGTTCAACACGTATCGCGCTTCGTCCGTCGAGATGGCAAAGGATGTTTTCTTCATCATCCCCTTCAACTTATCCTGAGCGAGCGTGACTTTCTTGTCGTCCTTAAATTTGTTGATGGGCGGAAACTCTTCGGCTGACAATCCATGAATTTTGTAGAAAGACGAACCTGACCTAACGCTACAAATGTTCTTCTCATCCACTTCGAGATCAATTTCTCCACCGGCCAGCTCGCGTGTGATGCCAAACAACTTCTTCACAGGAATCGTCGTTGATCCCGCCTTCTTGACCGTCGCTTCGACGCTGCATGAAACCGTCACGTCGAGATCCGTGGCGGTGAATTCAAGTTTGTTACCTTCTGCGCGCACGAGGACGTTGGACAGGATCGGCAGCGTCGTGCGAGAGCCGACGACGTTTTGGACGGCTTGGAGTCCGTTGAGCAATTGCTCCTTGGAGATGGTCAGGTTCATACGTGTCTAATATAGATGATTCTTTTTCTACAAAAAGTATTCTTATTAAGGTCTGTGAATAAGGCGTGAAACTTTTATTACACAAGCCTATCAACGAAATCGGATGAAATGAAACCGGAAACAAAATCGCGACGCCAGTTAAAAAGTGGAAAGTTGTCGGTGTTATTCACAATTCCACCAATCAGTTCACAACCAGTTCCCGCTTACTTGGCACCTTGTGAGCGGCGCACCACTTCGGGCAGTAAAGCGATGACATGTTCGACCTCTTCCATCGTCGAATCACGACCCAGGGAGAAACGAACGAGAGAATTCGAGAGTTTCTGATCCACACCCAGTGCAGAAATGACGTGAGAAGGTTCTAGTGAACCCGCAGAACAAGCCGAGCCGCTGCTGGCGCAAATACCTTCCAAGTCCAAGCACGCCATCAGTGCGATGCTATCCGAGCCTTCGACGACGAAGGAAACGGTGTTAGCCAGCCGATGTTCGAGAGAACCGACTAGGAGCAGAGCAGGAATTGAATAAACAGCCGAAATCAGCCGGGAGGAAAGTGGAGAGAGTTGGTTTTTATCAAACACCGGCGTCTTAACAAAGCGTTCCATTGCTTCCACCAAGCCAGCGATCGCCGGGAGGTTCTCTGTGCCAGCACGACGCTCATTCTCGTGGCCGCCGCCGAAAAGAATCGGGTCAGGAAGCAGCGGCGAACGGATGTAGAGAAGACCCGCACCCTTCGGACCGTGAAACTTGTGAGCGCAGACGGATACAAGGTCAGCGTTGAACTGGTGGATGTCTGTGAACGTTTCTTTACCGAAACACTGCACTGCGTCGGTGTGAAAAATGATTCCTCTTTCACGACAAATTGAACCCAACTCCGGCACAGGTTGAATTGTCCCGATCTCGTTGTTTGCCGCCATGACGGAAACCAGCGTCGTGTCAGCGCGGATGGCTTTCTTCAAATCAATCGGCGACACACGCCCCGACGAATCCACCGGCAAACGCGTGACGGAGAATCCCTCTTTTGTTTCCAGATAGTCGAAGCAATGCAGCACCGCATGATGTTCGATGGACGATGTGATAAGATGTTTGCCTTTGTGAGCAAGAAGACGCGCCGTGCCGAAGATGGCGAGGTTGTTGGACTCCGAACCGCCGCTGGTGAAGATGATTTCGCTGGGCTTGGCCTTGAGAAAAATAGCCGCGCGATCACGCAAATCATCCAGCACAGCGCGCGCGCGTTGACCAACGTGGTGAACGCTGGAAGGATTGCCCCAATTATCGCTCAGAAACGGGATCATCACGTCGCGCACAGCCGGATCGAGCGGAGTGGTGGCGTTGTAATCGAAGTAAATGGTGTGAGGCATGGCTAGTAGATGGCTGTTTCGCTCCCGAACCCCGGCGGCACAGAGGAAGGATTGGCAAACCGTTCTTCCAACCACGGATCAGCCGAGTTCGAGTAGCCGCGCACTTCCCAGAATCCGAGGATGTCGCGATCCATGAAGGTGATTTCTCGGATGAACTTCGCTCCCTTCCACGCGTAACGCTTCGGGATGACGACGCGTGCCGGGCCGCCATGGTCTTTGGTGAGCGGCTTGCCGTTCCACGAATGAGCGATCATCACATCGTCATCCATGCAGACATCGAGGGGATTGTTGGTGGAGTAACCATCGTAGCTCTTGAAGAAAACATGCGTCGCTTCGGGCTTGGGTTTAACAAGTTCAGCCAGTGTGAAGAACGCCACGCCCTCAAACTCCATGTCGAATTGACTCCACGTCGTGACGCAATGAAAGTCGCTGACATCGTTGAATTGAGGCAGCGCGAGAAATTCTTTCCACGAGAGAGTCACAGGATTTTCCACCTTGCCGCTGATCTTCAATTCCCATTTATCCAGTGAAACATCAGGCTGCACACCGAGATCAAGGATAGGGAAGTTGTGAACCTGCCGTTGACCAGGTGGCAAACGATTCGCCGAACGAACAGCAGGAGTAACTCTGCCCGCCATCTTCTGCGCCCAACGCTCTTTTGCTGCGATGTAAGAATCTTTCATTCGGACGACGGACGTTACACAGAACAGAGGGAAGAAACGAGAGTTACTGTTTCCAGGCAGGCAAAATATCCTTGATAGGCGGCCACTCTGCGGAGGTGGATATTTCCGGAACGTTCCAAGTCGTGCAAAGATAGCCCAGCACTCTCTCATTATTTTGGGAGCGGGCAAAATCACTGAACGCGCGGCTTGTCTCAAGCGGTTGAAACCCCGATGGCCAAACGCGGAATCCTTTCCCCAAAAGAAAAGTCAGTGATGTGTAGTTCGTGCGCTTCACGTATTGCCAGTCGCACTGGATGATGTCCTTGGGGATCAAATCCACGCAGCCGCTTAGATCGTTTTGCTTCGTGTCATATTGAGAAGTCCCCTGATGTTTCACGCCCACGACACGATCCGACCATATCAGCATTTCAAACTTCCGTTTCTTGACGATGTGTTCATGAAGGTCGTTCACTTGTTGGGCAAACAGTTTTGCAGGATCAACACCTTTGCAAAGCGGACAATCTTCCGCCCCGATCAAATAAACCTCGTCCATGCCCACATGGATTGCGTCCGCCCGAAATCCATCTGCGATGTCGTCAATCAGATCGGTGACGATCTTTTGCAATCCCGGCGCACGCGGACACCAACTCAGGCAATAGACCTCCTTGTTCGTGGCAAACTTAGACGGTGTTTCGTTAAACTCAGGAAATGTGGCGAGCAACGGTTCGCGTCGGCGACTGAAGGATTGATGTCCCATGCAGTTGAATTCTGGGATCAGTCGGATACCGCAAGCCCGCGCCGCCGCCGTGATTTCTCTGGCGCGTTCCTTGGCGATGACCTTGCGCTTTCGTAGTTCTGGATGCGACTCGAACGCGTAGCTGTAATTGATCTCCAGCACGACAGAGTTCGCGCCAGCCGCTGCGAGCTTGGGCAGGGCGACGATCAGCGCCTTCGCATCCTCATCGTCATCCGCCCAAAGATGAACACCGCGCCAGACATGATTGGTGGCGCGCCAGGAATCAATCCACTCAGCGGCGTGAG
>JAYUAV010000219.1:0-7129 GCA_043741175.1 Verrucomicrobiota bacterium | reverse complement strand
CAGCTTGGCGTAGGAAGGATTTTGATTTTAGCGGAGGGTGATTCGATGGTCAAAATTGGATCGGTTTTTTCGGGTGTTGATTAAATCAGCGTTTCCTTAGGGGAGAAGCGAGTGGGGATGAGGAGTGGAAAGGTTGAGCGGAAGGTGGTGGGGAAAGAGATTAGTGAAAGGATGGAGACGAGTGGGGATGGCTGCGCCCGGAGGCACGCTGGGCGGCGGGGGTGAGCGGGGCGAAGAGCTGGAGCGAGAGATAAACGCTGGCGGTCAGTTGCTGATCAGCAGCGGCAGACGTTCCGGCGACAGCCAACCGGGGCGCGAGATGACGCTGAAATTGCTCCAACAACTTCCAGTTGTGAAGCTGATCTTCACGGAGCGTTGACGTTGTCAGTGGCAGTGACCCCGCCCTCGCCAGCCCCTCATTCCGCGTGCCGATCACAACTAGCTTGCATAGCTAAATCAACTTCACTGGCATGAAAAGTCTTTCAAACAAAGACACGCTCGAGAAAAGCCGTTCTCACGTCGGTTGACGTTTTGAATTACGCTCCAACTTGCCGCTTGATCGCGTCGCAAATCTGCGTGCTCCAGCTTTCCAACACGGCTTGCTGCGGGCCTTCGATGAGGAGGCGGGCTTTCGGTTCGGTGCCGGAGTAGCGCAGTAACACGCGGCCACCTTCGGGTTTCACTTCGGCCTCGGCTTGCTCGACGAGCTTGAGGATGCCGTCGAGTCGGTCGAATGGCGTTTTCTCGCGCACCTTCACGTTGGTGACGAGTTGCGGGAAGCGTGACCAGCACTTGGCAAGTTTGCTCAAGGGTTTGCCGCTGGATTTCATGATGCGCAACATCTGCAACGCCGCCACTAGGCCATCGCCGGTGGTGCCGTGTTCGCGGAAGATCAAGTGACCGCTCTGCTCGCCGCCGAAGTTGTATCCGCCGCGCAGCATCTCATCTATCACCAGCTTGTCGCCCACGCCGGTGCGGATGACTTTGCCGCCCGCTTTGATGATGGCAGCATCGAGTCCGGCGTTGCTCATGACGGTGGAGACGAGCGTCTTCTCCGCGAGCGTTCCTTGTTCAAGCATCTCCAGTGACGCGATAGCCATGATGTCATCGCCATCAATCAATTCGCCGCGTTCGTCGCAGAGGATCACACGGTCGGCGTCGCCGTCGTGTGCGATGCCTGCGTCTGCGCGGAATTCGCGCACGAGCTGGCAGAGGTGTTGCGGATGCATTGAGCCGCAATCTTTGTTGATGTTCTTTCCGTTGGGCGTGTCGCCGAAGACGATGACTTCCGCGCCGAGTTCGCGCAGGACGCAGGGCGTGGCTTTGTAAGCCGCACCGTGCGCGCAATCCACGACGATTCTCATTCCTTCCAAGGTCATGCCGCGCGGGAAACCGGCTTTCGCAAATTCGATGTAGCGTCCGAGCGCGTCCGCGATACGTACGGCTTTGCCGATCTCTTCGGCGGTGGGGCGGATGTTTTCGATCTCGCCGCTGAAGACGAGGTTCTCGATGCTGGCTTCGATCTTGTCGTCGAGTTTGTAGCCGTCCGCGCGGAAGAACTTGATGCCGTTGTCCGCATACGGATTGTGCGAGGCGGTGATGACGATGCCCGCATCCGCGCGCAAGCTGCGCGTCACGTACGCCACACCTGGCGTCGGCAGCGGTCCGATGAACAACACGTCCACGCCCATCGAAAGAATGCCGGAGGAGATGGCGTTCTCGAGCATGTAGCCGGAGAGACGCGTGTCTTTGCCGATGACGATTTTGTGGCGGCCTTGACCACGCGACTGAGTTTCGAGGTTCTTAAAAACATGAGCAGCGGCGCGTCCAAGCTTCAACGCGGTTTCTGCCGTGACGGGTTCGACATTGGCTGTGCCGCGCACGCCGTCTGTTCCGAAGATTTTCTTGGGCTTGCTCATTACTTTACGATGTTGATCACGTTCTTGGGTTTGGACGGAGTGATCTGGACTTCTGTTGGCTCAACGTGAACCACGGTGATGCCGCTGGGCACGGCTACATCCAAATGTCGCCGGAAATTCTGCGTCAAATCCGCCGAGGTCACATCCACGAGACAGCGGATTTCGCGTTCGGCCAAACGGTTGATGACTTCGGAGCGGCCCTTGAGAGTCACTGTCGCTTTGGCCGGCTCGATTTGAAACGTCCGCACGTCGGCAGTGCTGGAAACAATCTGCAACGGCAACCCCAGAAATACCCGCTCTGTCTGGCCTTGCTCTGCGCTCGTGGTTTTAACCGTGAGCCAGATGGCAAACGCCAGCGCGACGGAGAGCAGTTTCCAACCAAAGTTTTTGAACAGGATGTCGCGAAGCAGATTCATTTACCAACTCCGTGCGGTGTCGGGCGTGGTTCGTTGCGAGTGATGACGGCTGGCCCGGACTTCGGCGTGTTCGATTGAAGCGAGCGCAACCAATCGCCGATGCCGCGATTCCGCGCCGCGTGAACAATCACCGACGTGAGGAATGAACGCAGTTCCTCGACCGTGACTCCACGTATGAGTTGACCTTTGTAAGCGTAGGAAATCGCGCCGGATTCCTCGGACACGACGACGATGGGCGCATCCGTTTCCTCGCTCAAGCCCAATGCCGCACGATGCCGTGTGCCGAGAGATTTGTTCAGATCAGAACGTTGCGTGAGCGGAAATATGCAGGCCGCGTAGGCGATGCGGTCGCCTTTGAGGATCACGCCGCCGTCATGGATGGCATTGTTCGGAAAAAAAATTGTTTCGAGCATTTCGGGCGTCGCCTCGCAATCCACCACGATGCCGGATTCCACAGCTTCGTAGAGTTGGATGGATTGCTCAATGCCGATGAGCGCGCCGATGCGGACTTCGGCGAGACGTTCACAAGTGCCGACTACTACTTCGATGTTCTCACGTTGTTCACGAGCCGTGGCGAACAGAGGGAGATTGCCCAACTCACCCAACATGCGGCGGATCTCTGGTTGAAAGATGATGACCGCGCCGAGAATGATGAAGAGCGAGGCGTTGCCGAGCAACCAGCGTAACACCTCCAACCGGAGCAACGCCGCCGCGAGTGTTAGTGCAAGCACCAGAATGGTGAATCCGATGACCACCGGCCAGCCGCGCGTCCCGCGCACGAAGCGCGTGGCAAAATAAATGCCCACCGCGAGGATGAAAATTTCCAACGCGGGCCGCCAAAATTCCTGGATGATCTGCCACGGTGACATTATTTCTGCCGTTCTAAAATTGCTTCCGTCATTCGCACAGCCTGGATGGTTTCTGCCACGTCATGTGTCCGAATTATTTGCACGCCTGACTCGATTGCCAGACACGTACACGCGAGCGAACCGGGTAACCGTTCGTCCATGCCTGCGCCCGATAGCGCGCCGATGAAGGATTTCCGCGAAACACCGAGCAGCAACGGTCGCCCCAGATTTGTAAAACTCCTCAACGCCGCGAGCAACTGCAAATTGTGTTCCAGCGTCTTGCCAAAGCCGATGCCGACATCGAATACGACTTGGTCAACTGAAACGCCCGCCGCGTTCAATCTCCACATCCGGTCACAAAAAAAATCTTCCACGGCGCGCGCCACATCCGAGTAAGTTGGCTGCGATTGCATCGTCTGCGGCAAGCCTTGCATGTGCATCGCCACATAGCCAGCCCCGGTTTCCGCCACCACGCGCCACATCGTGTCATCGTCGCGATTCGCTGCCACGTCGTTGACGATGCTCGCGCCAGCGGCCAAGGCTGCACGAGCTACCGACGGCTTCATCGTATCAATCGAGAGCGGCACTTTGACCTGTGCTGCGAGCCGTTCGATCACGGGAATCACGCGGCGCAATTCCTCGGATTCACTCACCGGCAACGCGCCGGGCCGCGTGGACTCGCCGCCGATGTCGAGCAACTCTGCGCCTTGTTGAACCAAGTCTAGCGCGTGCGAGACGGCTTCGTCTTCCGCGCAAAACTTTCCGCCATCGGAGAACGAATCCGGCGTCACGTTCACGATGCCCATGACGAGGGCAGGGCGGGGGAAGCGAAATTCAAATTGGCGGCAACGGAGCAACATTCAAAAGCTCCAAGCTCCAAGCTCCAACATCCAGAGAAGCTCCAAGCACCAAATCCCAAACAACACACCGCGCGCTAATCCTTGGTGCTTGGAGCTTGGATTTTCTCTGGAGCTTGGATGTTGGAGCTTGGAGCTTTTCATCATTTGCCTCCCGCTCTTTGAATCAACTCGATCTCATACCCCTCCGGTGCATCAATGAACGCAAACGTCGTCCCGCTCGAACTCGTCGTCGGGCCGTCGGAATACTTGAGGCCGTGCTTGGCGAGGTGCTTTTCAAATTCCGCCAAGCTGTCCACCTCGAAGGCGAGATGTGTCAGGTCGGGCTGGACTTGAACCGACTCGCTGCCGGGGAAAAAACAGACCTCGATCAACTCCTCGCTCTCTGGCGTTTTGAGGAAGACGAGTTCTGAGCCGCGCGGAGATTTGTGGCGTTTGATTTCTGCGAGTCCGAGGATGTCGCAGTAAAACTTCACCGTGCGTTCGAGATCGTTCACGCGATAGCGCGTGTGCAAAAGTTTTCTAGCCAGACTCATGGTCGCAGGTTAGCGAGAAGCGCAGTTGAGGCAAAGTGATTTGACGCGGGTAACGATATGTTGGGTGCGATCAAAACCGGGTGATGGTTTCTGACGGAGCGCCGGTCTGCGACCGGCTTTGCGGTTGGAAACCTTTGTCCCGTGTCGTGTTTCCGTGAAGTGTGGCAGCACCGGCATCCACCCACCCAAAAGCCGGTCACAGACCGGCGCTCCTACCGCGCGGAATTTCCGAAAGGCATTAGGGTTTGATCGCACCCATCAGCGGTTCAAAACCGGCGTTTGGCCCTCTGTTCAAATCTTGAATGGCTTCACCGCCTCGACACAACGACTGCAAAGGGTCACATGCGCGGCGTTCGAGCCAACGTTGGTCTCCCAATACCAGCAGCGTTCGCATTTCTGGCCGTCGGCCTTGCTCACGGTGGCGAGGATGGTTTCTCCGCCGCCGTCGGCAAGTTCCACTTGGGAGACGTTCAGCAACTCGCGCAGTGAATCGAGATTCAGCCTCGCATCCAGCAGCGGGCAGGGGTATCAGGCTCGGTTGGCAGCGGTGGCGGGCAGAAGAGCTGGGTGCGTCCGCGGCGGCGTGATGTGAAAATGATTATTAGGATTGTCGTCTGGAATGAAGTTGCTACGTTTCAACCGTCACCCACAGACGTACACACTGGACGTCTTCAACCAAGAGAAAGGAAAACCATGAGTGCGACCAAAACCAAATGGACCATCGAGGCGGATTATCTCCAGGCCTGCAACTGCGACTACGGCTGCCCGTGTGAATTTTCCGCGCCGCCCACACTCGGATATTGCGAAGGCATGGGCGCGTGGCGGATCAATAAGGGCAGCTTTGGCGACGTGAAACTGGACGGACTCGGTTTCGCCTTTGCGGCACGCTGGCCCAAGGCCATCCACGAAGGCAACGGCACGGTGCAGTTGTTTTTCGACGAACGCGCCAACCCGCAACAACGCGACGCGCTCCTCCAGATCGCGAGCGGACAGCAAGGTGGCCTGCCGTTTGAAATCATCGTCACGACGTTCTCGAAGATTCAGGATCCGATGTTCGTGCCCCTCCAGTTCAACTTAAACGGGCGCAACAGCAGTGTCAGGGTCGGCAGTGCGATGGACGTCGCGACCGAACCCATCAAGAATCCGGTGACGGGTGAGGCAGAATCCGTGAGCATTGATCACGGCACGGGCTTCATCTTCCAGAAGGCCGAGTGTGTCTCCGCGCGGGAACTGCGTGTCAGCGCGGGTGAGTTGAATTTTTCATGGCCGAACAAGGCCGCGTTTGTCACGCAGATCAAATACAACAACTGATTTGTAGGAGACGACGTAAGGAGGCTCATTATAGTTTCCGCGAAGTTATTGAGGCTCGTAAATCAGGGTGACAGGCGGCGCGCGTGAGCGGAGCGCGGCGTTCACGCCGCTTCAACTCACAAAACACCAGTCGGCGTGAAGTTTCGTGAGCTGTCCCAATGAGGACGTCGAAGCGGGCTGAAGCCCGCGCTCCGTCACCCAATTGCGCGAGCCCCAATAGTGTGAGCCTCCTTACGTCGTCTCCTACAACGCAAAAATGGAAACCATCCTTAGACGCGACCGCCTCGTGGTCATCGCCGCGCTGACAGGCATTTCGCTGCTGGCGTTGGGGCTACATGGTTCACGAAGCGCGGGCGATGTATTCCACGGGTGTCTGCCATTGTGCCGGAATGAAAATGTCCGGGCCGGACACCACGCCGTGGTCCGTCGGAACACTGTTTCCGCTCTTCCTGATGTGGGCCGAGATGATGGTGGCCATGATGATCCCGTCCGCCGCGCCCATGATTCTCACCTTCGCCATGGTTCAAAGAAAACGCCGCGAACAGGAGCGTCCATTTGTGCCGACGGGAATTTTTCTGCTGGGCTACCTGATCGTGTGGACGGGCTTCAGCGCGCTGGCAGCGCTGGCGCAGTGGATTCTTCACGCAAAGGCGTTGCTCTCGCCGATGATGGTGAGCACGAGTCCGATCCTTGGCGGCGCGCTGCTGATTGTTGCCGGGATGTTCCAATGGACGCCGCTCAAGCACGCGTGTCTTAAACATTGTCGCTCACCGCTGAGTTTTCTGATGACCGACTGGCTCGAAGGCAAATCCGGCGCGCTGCTCATGGGGTTGAAACACGGCGCCTATTGCACGGGCTGCTGCTGGTTCCTCATGGTGCTGCTGTTCGTCGCGGGCGTGATGAACATGTGGTGGATCGCCATTCTCACGGTGTTTGTTCTGCTGGAAAAGGCCGTGCCAAACGGCCTGCTCGCCGGCAAATTCGCGGGCCTCTTTCTCGCGGCGTGGGGCGTGTGGATGATTGTTGTGCGGGCGTAGCGGCGTCTCGGCAGAGCGCCGCAAACATTTTGAAGTCACCGGCGGTCTGCCGACCGCCGCTACGCTTTGCTAAATTGTTTCACAGCCTCGACACATCGACCACAAATCGTCGGATGCTCCGCGTGCATGCCGACGTTGGTTTCCCAATGCCAGCAGCGTTCGCATTTCTGGCTGCAGATCGACTACGGAATTTCAATGTTCTCCG
>JAYUAV010000218.1:0-3903 GCA_043741175.1 Verrucomicrobiota bacterium | reverse complement strand
CATCACGCCATCGCACCCTATCCGTATCGCGGTGTTCACGGATATGAGGACGCAGACGCTGGCCGGAAGTACGCAGCCGATGTCAAAGAAGTCATTGTTTACGCCACGCCGGGAAAAGTCGCGGGCTTCATCGCGGAATCCATTCAGGGTGTCGGCGGTTTCGTAGAGTTCCCGCAAGGTTATCTCAAACACACTTACGAACACATCCGCGCAGCAGGCGGCGTTTGCATCGCGGACGAAGTGCAGACCGGCTTCGGCAGAACGGGTACGCACTTCTGGGGATTTGAAACGCAGGGCGTCATTCCCGACATCGTCACGATGGCCAAAGGCATCGGCAATGGTTGTCCGCTCGCCGCAGTCGTCACCACCGCGAAGATTGCACAATCACTCGTGGGCAAAGTTCACTTCAACACGTTCGGCGGAAACCCGGTCGTCAGCGCGATGGGCAAGGCTGTACTCGAAGTCATCGAGAAAGAAAAATTGCAGGAGAACTCGCTCAAGATGGGCGCGCGTATCAAGGACGGCTTGGAAAAGTTGAAAGCGAAATATAAGATCATCGGTGACGTGCGCGGTAAAGGCTTGATGCTGGGCGTCGAGATGGTGAAGGACCTCGTGACGAAAGAACCCGCGAAGGCGGAGTGCGCCGAGGTGTTGGAGCATTGCCGCGAGATGGGATTGCTCATCGGCAAGGGTGGACTTTGGGGACAGACCATCCGTTTCGCGCCGCCCATGTGCATCAATCAGGCGGATGCCGACTTCATTGTGGAAGTGTTCGATGCGGCGTTCGCGAAGGTTGGCTGAACACTGATTTGAACCGCTAATAAACGCTGATCTGAGCTGATGAAAAGGTTTTCATCAGGCGTAACACGAAATAGTCGGCCACGTTCGTTTCGAGTGGCACGCCCTGTCTTCGACACCCATTTGGATGAGCGAAGATTAGCGCGGATTAGCGGTTCAGCTTTTGTTTCGTGTTCACTCACCCTTCCGCACTTGGGTGCGCGTCTCGTGATACTCGGCCTTGCGGTGGAGGATCACCTCGCGGCCTTCGAGATACCATGTTGAATCGCGCACGTACCAAAAGCCATCTTCCGTGCGCTCGCGATCAAAACTGTAATCGAACTTCTGAGCCTCGCCCACAATGCCGCCCACAATGCTCACGCTTTCGAGCAGTTGCAGGGTGCATCGCTTGATCGCAAATTCGCGCTCGTCCACCCACACTCGACCGGCTATGCGATTGATCAAGCGATCCCTGATGCCGTCTTCCGGGAGTTTCTTTTTTTGAGGAGTGAAATCCAGAACGAGCAGGCTGTAACCATTTGTAACTTCGCGTCCGACCAGTTTGAAATCATACCGCGCCACGAGGTCGTCATTGAATTGAAACTGGTTCTTGTCGAATTTTCGCGCCGCCGCCTTGCTCGCTCCGGACGAGGCGAGTTGCTCTGACTTGGGCGAACGAACCACAGGCATAACAACAGTCTCCGTTTCGTTCTCCGGCTTGGGAGCAACGACCACTTTGGGCGGAAAATTTGTCGAGATGCGCGAATCGGACTTTTTGAGTTCACCCTCCATGTTGCGGATCTCGGTGAGCTTGCTGCGGACGAAATAGTAGTGCTGCTTGAAATCAATATCGTTTTGCGCCTCTACCTCGCTGCGCTTCACGGCGGATTTAATAATGTCCTCAGCTTTGGGCAGTAATGCATCTCCAGCGCAGTTGAAAGACGAACTCAGAAAAATTATCACGATCCCCGACACCGCCAGACGTTGCAAATTGATCATTGGCATAATCTGTGGGTATTGACGGGAGATTTTCCAGTCTATTCAGCAAGGAGTGTCGGGCCGGGGCGCATCTCATTTTCTTTGCAAGCCAAGCCCGAGTTGCAGACAACCCGGAGGGTTGACAGAAATTTAGCCGGGGGTTGAGGAGGCTCGCGGAGCGAGGCGACGACACCCCCGGAAGGTGTGGCAGGGTTCACGACCCTGAAAGGGTCGCAGAGGTCTGGCATCCCCTCAGGATGCGGGCTTCATTCCATGACTTCCGGGGGTATCGCTCCCGGCTAATTTCTGGCATCGCTCCGCGATGCTGGGAAAGCCGTTTCGCCGAAGCCTCTCAAAAACTGAGATGCGCCCGTCGGGCCAGAAACGCGTGTTTCCAACTCGTCCTCGTACTCGAAATCCTCCTTGAGTCAAAGCCGATCACTCGTCCCTTCTTTGCGTTGGATCAAGACCATGTCCCCGTGCACTGCGCGACATCTGCAACTTTTCCATTGCAGCGAGAACGCGCACGGCGTTAAGTTCACCTCAACAAGAACCCCAACAACCCAACAACAAATCTGACCTATGTATTTCGGCGTTGATTATCATCCTGAACAGTGGGTCTTCCCTTACGCGGGAACATCCGAGAACCCCGAAGCCCAATGGCAACTCGATGCCGAACTCATGGCGCAAGCCGGGTTCAACGTCGTCCGCATCGCAGAATTCTCGTGGTCACTCTGCGAGCCGGAGGACGGGAAGTTTGATTTCGCTTGGTTGCGCCGCGTGATGGACGTGATGGGTAAGGCGGGCTTGCAGGTGGTTCTCGCCACGCCCACCGCCGCACCGCCGCTTTGGTTGGCCAAGAAGCATCCGGAAATTTTGCCGGTTGATGATCGCGGTTTGTTGAAGCATGAAGGCACGCGCCGCGCGGTTTGTTTGAACAGCGATGTGTATTGGAATCATTCCAAGCGCGTCGTCGAAGAAATGGCTAAGGCGCTGGGAGATCATCCGCAATTGATCGCGTGGCAGATTGATAACGGCATCGGCAGTCACTTCACGGAAGCGTCGTTCAACGAAGGATCGCGCCTCGAATGGCAGAACTGGCTCAAGTTAAAATACAAAGCCATCCAGAATCTCAACGACAAACTTGGCTTGCGGCATTGGGGGCAAACTGTCACGGATTGGAGTCATGTTCCCATGCCGATGGCGGCGCCGACTCAGCACAATCCCGCGCTCGTCGTGGATTGGTGCCGCTTTTGCAGCGATACCATTGTGGCGTTCGTGCGGATGCAGGCGGACATCTTGCGTGAAGCGACGCCGAACGCGCCCGTCACCACGAATCTCCGCGCGCTGCGGCATCGCTTCGATCACTTCGATCTCGCGGACGTGATTGATTTTGTTTCCATCGAAAGCACGTCGGCCATCAAGCCCAAGTCTGCCGAGATCGCGTGTGAGATTGATATGCTGCGCTCGCTGAAAAAGACGGACGTCCGCACCCCGGACGGCGACAACGGCTTCTGGGTGATGGAGCAGAAAGCGGGAAACGTTTCCTGGCAGGAAGTGAATTCCATCATCCGTCCCGGTCAATTGCGATTGTTCACGTATCAACTCTTCTCGCGCGGCGCGTCGGCGGTGTTGTTCTTCCGCTGGCGTCAACCGCGCATCGGCTCGGAGAAATTCCACGGCGCAGTCATGCCGCATCATCTCCGCAAAGACTCCCGCATCTACAAGGAGATTTCTCAGATTGGTGAGGAGCTGAAGATGCTCGCGCCTGCATTAAAAAACTCAAAAGTCTCGCCGGAAGTCTGCATCCTCTACACGCACGATAACGATTGGGCGTTGCAACAGCCGAACCAGCCGAACAAACATTTCAGCCTGCGCGAACACGTCCAGCTCATCTACAACGCGCTGCACGATAAAAATATCCCGGTAGATTTCGCGCGACCCACGGAAGATTTGTCCAAGTATCGCCTCGTGTTCGCGCCGTCGCTTCACATGCTTTCGGCGGGCGACACGGATCGCATGAAACTCTACGTGCAGAATGGCGGCACACTCGTCAGCACGTTCAACACGGGACTCGTGGACGAACATCACATCGCGCCGGACACGGGTTATCCGCACAACATGACGGACTTGTTCGGCATGGAGGTG
>JAYUAV010000217.1:0-8923 GCA_043741175.1 Verrucomicrobiota bacterium | reverse complement strand
CCCTCAATGACTTCCCTGAACATTTCTAAACCCCGCGTCTTGCTCATCGGTTGGGATGCCGCTGACTGGAAAGTCATCAAACCGCTGCTCGACGCGGGCCAGATGCCCAACGTGGCGCGTCTCATCAAAGGCGGCGTTCACGGAAATATCGCCACACTTTATCCCGCGCTGAGTCCGATGTTGTGGACATCCATCGCCACCGGCAAACGTCCGATCAAACACGGCATCCATGGATTTTCCGAACCACTACCGGACGGGTCAGGTGTTCGTCCCATCACGTTGCTCTCTCGCAAAACCAAAGCTGTCTGGAACATCCTGAATCAAACCGGACACAAATCCATCGTCGTCGGTTGGTGGCCATCGCATCCCGCCGAGCCGATCAACGGCGTGATGGTCTCGAACCATTTTCAACAACCCGTCGGTAATCCGCGCGAAAATCCTCCACTGCCCGGAGGCACAGTTCATCCCGCATCGCTCTCGACATCACTCGGCGAACTGCGAGTGAATCCGATGGAGCTTACCGGTGAATTCATCCGCACGTTCGTTCCCGACTACGACAAGGTGGATCAATCCAAAGACAAGCGGTTGCACATGCTCGGCAAAATCATCGCCGAAACGATGTCAGTTCACAACGTCGCCACGGAATTGCTCGCCACGCAGGAATGGGATTTCGCCGCCATCTATTACTGCGGACTCGATCACTTCGGCCACGGTTTCATGAGTTACCATCCGCCGCGATTACCGAACACGAGCGAGAAGGATTTTGAAATTTACCAGCACGTCATCGCCAACGCCTACCGCTACCACGATGCGATGCTTGGCACGTTGCTCGAATCAGTGGACGAGAACACGACCGTGATCCTGATGAGCGATCACGGGTTTCATCCCGATCATCATCGGCCCAGCTATATCCCGTTCGAGCCAGCCGGGCCTGCGGTGGAACATCGTCACTTTGGAATTCTTTGCATTAAGGGGCCGGGGATTCGCGCGGGGGAAAAACTTTTCGGCGCGGGTCTGCTGGATATTTGTCCAACGCTGCTCACGTTGTTCGGGCTGCCGCCGGGGCGTGACATGGATGGCAAGGTGTTGCTCACGGCGTTTGAAAATCCGCCGCAGATCGAACCCATCGAAAGCTGGGACAACGTCGCGGGTAACGCCGGGATACATCCACCTGAAACGCGCCTTGATCCCGTGGCGTCCGCTGAAGCCTTCAAGCAACTTGTCGAGTTGGGCTACGTGGCTCCGCCCGGTGCAAACGCGCAGGAGACGGTGGACGAATGCGTGCGCGAATTGAAATACAACCTCGCTCGCGCGTATCGCGATGCGAATTGTTGTGCGGACGCCGCCGCGCTCGCCGAAGAAATCTGGAATCGTTGGCCCAAGGAACATCGCTTCGGCTTGCTGTTCATTGACGCGCTTGAGCCGCTCGGTCAGGCTGCGCGTCGTCGGACTGCGCTCGAAGAACTGGCTGTCCGCGTTGCCCGCTACCAGAAAGAAGCGACGGAAGAACTCGCACGGTGCAACGCAAATAAAACTCCGCAGACCGACGAAGATGCAGCCGACCCCACGGATGCCGCAGGAAAACGCGAGCGTTATGAACTGCGTGGCCTGCGCGAACTCAGTTATGGACGACCACAACTATTGGAGTGGTTGTTCATCAGCCAGGCGTTGCTGGAAAAAAATACTGCCGACGCGCGGGAGCGTCTTAAAAAAATCACCGCCAACGACTCCGCTCAAAATAGTCTTCGGCAGCGCGTCGCCAGCGCATTCACCCAACTCGGCGATCTGGAGGCCGCGACCGAATTGCTCGAAGCCGCGCTCGTTGGCGACGCGGAGAATCCGATGCTTCACGCGCAACTGGCTGAGATTCATTTCAAGGCCAAGCGGTTTGATCGCGCCATCTCCGAAGCCGCCGAGTCGCTCAGTCTGCTTTATTTCCAACCCACCATGCACACGCTGCTCGGCCTCGCGTTGATGGAGACAAAACAATTCCCGGAAGCTGAACAGGAACTTCGCGTCGCCATTTCACAAACGCCGCGCAATCTCGTCGCGCATGAAGCGCTCGCCAAACTTTATCGCCAGCACTTGAATCGCCCCGCCGATGCGTTCGCGCATGAAGGCCGCACGGGCGCGTTACGAAATGAGCTTGCCGAACGCAAACGCGCGAACCGCTCTGCCGCGCACAAGGCCGTTGTTGAGCAAGCTGCAGAGGAAATTATTTCGCGTGATGACGTGTGGCTCGCCGAGGAGATTACCGCGCCGTTCAGTCCTGCTGTGGATCGTTCGCGCGTCATCACAGTTGTCAGCGGCCTGCCTCGCAGCGGCACATCATTGATGATGCAATTGCTCGTGGCGGCTGGGATTGAACCGATGACAGACGCGCGCCGCGCCCTCGACGAGGATAATCCGCTGGGCTATTTTGAACTTGAGAAAACTCTCTCGCTCGCCAAAGACAATTCGTGGATACCCGAAGCGCGTGGCAAAGCCATCAAGATCATCGCGCAACTGTTGCCTCTCCTACCCGCTGGCGAGTTTTACAACATCGTCTTCATGGATCGCGACCTCGACGAAGTCGTGGCCTCACAACACGCCATGCTCGCGCGGCAAAAACGTACGGGCGCACAACTTGACGATGCGAAGTTGAAAGAAACTTACACCATGCAACTCGAACGCGTGCGCCGACTCCTGGCACAACGCTCAGATGTGCGTACGCTCACAGTGAATTACGGCAACCTTTTGGCAGACACAGCGACGGAGATAGTGCGGCTCGCACAATTTCTCGGCGAACCGTTTGATCAAATCTCTGCGGGCACAGCGGTGCGACCCGAGTTGCGTCGGCAGCATCGTTAAGGCGCGGGAGGATTTTTATTAGGAAGCCAAGAAGTCAAGAGTTGCCGGACCTGATTCATGGTTCCTGGATTCCTTATTCAAATGTCTTCATCGTTGCATCACTTGATGCACAATGCGGGCGGTGATTTGCCGCAAATATCCGTTTCCATGCACAGCCATTCGTGGAAGATTGGACACAATCACAAACATTATGTCGCATCAAGTCTCATAAAGAATTTCGCGCCTCAGTTATGCATTCCACACTCCGCACCTCCGTCCTCATCGCAGCAACTCTAGCGTTCGTTTCCGTGGCAAACGCTGACGTCGTCTATCCCGCCGGGCCGACAATCACGAAGGACGGCACGACCATCCTGTTGGAAAATTACGCCAACGCGCCGTTCTCTTTCCGCACGCTCGCGGTCTATCCGCCCGTGCCGAACTACAACGATCAGTTAAGCCGCATCAATTTCATGCGCGCTGAACCCACGAATGCGCTGGGCTTCGGATCGCGTTTCTTCGTGTGCGATCTGAACCGTAATTTTTACATCGTGCCAAAGGCGAATCCGAGCGCGACGAACACTTGGATTAAATATCTAACGCTGGAGAATATTTTCCCGCGCTTCGACAACGATCCAGGACTCGCGGGCGGCCAGACCACGTTCGCGTTTGATCCTGAATACGCGACGAACGGAATTTTTTACACCGTTCACATGGAGACGACCGCTGCCACGCTCGGTCCTACGAACGGCGCGTATCCCGCGCTCGATCTCACGGGTTACACCACGACCGCCGCCATCAATCCGCCGTCCGGCACGGTGACGCGCATCGCTGTCTTGATCGAGTGGCGTGATACGAACGTGTCGAATACCACGTTTGAAGGCACGGCGCGCGAAGTGTTGCGCCTCGGCTTCTTTGGAACGATTCATCCACTTGGTGATTTGCTCTATAATCCGAACGCCACGCCCGGTCATCCTGATTATCGCAATCTCTACATCGCCGTTGGCGACGGACGATCCGGTGAAACCGCAGGCACAACCCACAACCATCCCCAGCAACTCAATGCGCTCCCGGGAAAAATTATTCGCATCACGCCGGATATGAACCTGCGACCGACCGACGAAGTCAGCAGCAATGGTCGTTATCACATTCCGACAAATGGCATTGACCCGAATCCGTTCGTCTTCAACAACGCCAATTTCACGAATGCGTCCACCGCGCGCCACGAGATTTTTGCCTACGGCTTCCGCAATCCGCATCGCATGAGTTGGGATGCAGTCTCCAGCAATTTGTTCGCGTGCGACATCGGATTTCACTCGTGGGAAGAGGTCAACCTCATCCACAA
Source organism: Verrucomicrobiota bacterium (assembly GCA_043741175.1). Classification (GTDB taxonomy): domain Bacteria; phylum Verrucomicrobiota; class Verrucomicrobiia; order Limisphaerales; family JADLHS01; genus JADLHS01. The sequence goes on along the minus strand of JAYUAV010000217.1, from coordinate 4,752 downwards.
AGGCGACAACTACGGCTGGGCTGAACGCGAAGGTCCGGAACAGATGTTGGTTTCAGGGTCACCCGCAGGCTACACGGGCAGCCAACAGACTGTGCTCGTGCCATTTCCTTCTTTTGATCTTCTTACGGTCGCCGGCTTTGTCGCACAGGTCACGCCCGTTTATCCCGTGGCCACATACAGCCATCGTGATGGCGATGCCATCAGCAGCGGATTTGTTTATCGCGGCACGCTCATGCCGTCGCTTTACGGCAAGTTCATCTTTGGCGACATCACCACGGCGCGGCTGTTGTACTGTGACTTGAATGAAATGCTCGCAGCCGATGATGGCAATCGCGCGACTCAGGCTACGATCAAAGAAATCCAAGTCGCGTTCAACAGTCCCTACGACGCACCTGATCAAGGCGTGACGAATCGCCGGTTGTTCGACATCGTCTCCGAAGCTTATCACCAGAAAGGCGGCACGAACGTCAACGCGCTTCCTGGTGGAGCAAACGTCACCTCTGGAGTTGATCCTTACGGCGTGGCATACGGTACAGGCCGCGCTGACATCCGCCTCGCCGTCGGCGACGACAACGAAATTTACATCATCAGCAAGAGCGACGCGTCCATCCGCAAGATGACCGCCGTCCTCGGTCCGCCCACCATCACCTCCATCGTCCCCGGCGGCGGCAACGTGACGATCAACTTCCAATCGTTCCCCGGTCGCAAATACCGCGCGCAATTCAAGAACGCCCTGACCGATCTCGCGTGGAGCGACGTGTCCGGCGATGTGACCGCCAGCGGATTCGCCGCGTCCAAGACGACAGCGATGACCAACTCCATGCAGTTCTTCCGCGTGCGATTGTTGCCCTGATACGTCGCGACCCAAGCCAATTGAATAAGGAATCCAAGAAGCCAGAGATGCGGCGTTGCAGCCAGCAGTTCATGGTTTCTTGGCTTCCTTGTAAAACCTTTGTGAGATTCACCGCTCAATTTGAAGTGCGCCGCGCTTCCTGATTGTGTATTCACATCAGCATCATGGCTCGCCTCTCATCGTTGTTGATCGTTTCAACGCTCGCCTTTGTCAGCGCAGCTTTGGCGGACTGGCCGGATTTTCGTGGGCCAACATTTGATGGCCACGCGTCCACGGCATCAACTGCCCTGCCACTTCAATGGAGCGAGACGAACAACATCACTTGGAAAACCGCCATCCCGCACAAGGGTTGGTCCACGCCCGTCATCATCGGCAAACAAATCTGGATCACCACCGCTACCGATGACGGCCATGATTTCTTGGCGCTCTGCGTGGACGCAGACTCGGGAAAAATTATTTTCAACGAACGCCTCTTCCACACCGACACGCCCGAACCGCTCGGCAATAAACTCAACTCCTACGCGTCGCCGTCGCCCGTGATCGAAGCGGGGCGCGTGTATGTCCATTTCGGCAGTTACGGCACGGCCTGTCTGGACACGGGCAGCTTCAAAGTGCTTTGGAAACGCGACGATCTTCCGTGCAAACATTTTCGCGGCCCCGGCTCATCACCCGCGCTGTTCAACGACCTGTTGATCCTCACGATGGATGGGATTGATGTTCAATACCTCGTCGCACTCAACAAGAAAACTGGCAAGACCGTCTGGAAAACCGACCGCACCGCGAACTGGAACGACATTGAGGCCAGCGGTCTTCCGCGAGGCGGCGGAGATTTTCGTAAGGCCTACTCCACTCCGCTGATTGTGGATTTCAAAGGTGCGAAGCAATTGCTCACCATTGGATCAAAAGCCGCCTACGCCCACGATCCTCAGACCGGGCGCGAGATTTGGAAACTGGATCACCAAGGATTTTCGCCCGCCGCGCGTCCAGTGTTCGACGGCACGAATGTTTTCGTTTCCACCGGCAACGGCAAAGCCGAGATGATCGCCGTGCGCCTCGGCAGCACGGGCGCGTTGACCGAGACAAACATTCTCTGGCGCAACTCGCGCGGCACTCCGCGAATGCCATCGCCCGTGCTGGTGGGCGAACTTCTCTTTCTATTAAGCGACGGCGGCATCGCGACATGTCTCGAAGCCGCGACAGGCAAGGAACTCTGGCAGGAACGACTCGGTGGCGAATATGCGGCCTCCATGATTTACGCAAACGAACGCATCTATTGTTTCAGTCAGGATGGAAAAGCCACCGTGCTGAAGCCGTCGCGCACGTTCGAAATACTGACCACGTCACGATTGGATGACGGTTTCATGTCATCGCCTGCGGTCATCGGCAACGCATTCATTCTCCGCACGCGGACGCATCTCTATCGGATCGGAGACGCGAGTTCGCCGAAAAATTAATGAGGAACAAGATGCTGCCCGTCACACCCGCCGCTTCCGGGTGAGTGATTAGAGTCGGGCGAGCCCATCTGACGGAGCGCGAGCGATCCCTCGCTCGCAGCGCGTGGACAGGGAGGAGCGCATGGAATCATGTAGGCAGATTCTTCGTTGTTTTCGGTGGAGTCTCAGAACTGAGGGAAGCGGAGTTTGCCGGCTACGAAGTAAAGCATGGTGGTCATGTGGGTGGTGGAACGGTAGCCGCGAGCTTTGCGTTTGGTGGTGCTGAACACGCTGTTGAGTCCTTCCATGAACGCATTGGTCACGCCCCATTTCCAAGAACACCTCCACTCCCACCCAAACCATTGCCTCGCTCTCCTCAACTCATGAACCTTCCAAAACGAAAGCCCTTGGGACGCATGCCGAGGAAGAGACTCTGTTGACTGGGCAAGGTAGCGGTTGTCGCGCTGCGACAACTCCGACCCAGTACAGGGTGGGAACAGCTTTTTAGCGGGAGTTGCATCATCTCCAAAGGAGTTGCGACGCTGTACGCGTCGCGAATCGTCGCACCGTGCGATTCCCATATCGGGTTGTGTCCCCTTGGGAATTCCAACTTAAACCCTTGCCTCAATCTCGCAGACTGGTAAAAGTCTTCTCGTAATCCAACGGCGGGCGCGGCGACAATCGCGCCGACCAAAGTTTTTTGTTGGCCGGTGTTGATTGAACGTCTCGTTCGCTCAAAAAATCTTATGAGCAACGTAGCGAAGAATATCCCTTACCCCGGAATCCCCGCAGTTTCTGACGGCGCTGGCGGCGTTGTCTGGGTCGAAATCAACATCACGCACGGCGCGTGTGCTTACCCCATCACCTCGTCCACCACGATGGGCACGGGTTACGAAACCGCCGTGGCAGACGGAAAGCAAAATCTCTGGGGCGACACAATCACCTTTGTTCAACCCGAGTCCGAGCACTCCGCCGCGACGACGTGCGAAGGTTTCGCGCTCGCGGGCGGACGTGTGACCAACTTTACCAGCGGCCAGGGCCTCGTGCTGATGAAGGAAGTGCTCTACACGATTTCCGGCAAGCGATTGCCCATCGTGTTTCACATCGGCGCGCGTGCGCTGACGTCGCATTCGCTCAACGTGCATTGCGGCCACGACGACGTGATGAGCGTCTCGGATTGCGGCTGGGGGATTTTGTTTGGTCGCAACGCGCAGGAGGCGTGTGACCTCGCGCTCATTTCGCGCCGAGCGGCGGAAGCTGTGGAAACGCCGTTCATGAATGTGCAGGACGGCTTCCTCACCACGCACACGATTGAGAACATCAAGTTGCCCGAGACGGAGTTCATGAAGGAATACATGGGCGACCCGAATCAAAAGCTGCGCTGCCTGTTCGATCCCATGAATCCGATCATGACCGGCGTGGTGCAGAACCAGGATTCCTACATGAAAGGCAAGATCGCCCAGCGCCATTTCTACGACAAAGTCCCCGCGGCCGTGCAGGAGGCGATGGATCTGTATTACGCCAAGACCGGTCGCCGTTATCGCATGGTGGACACGTATCGCATGGACGACGCGGAATACGCGCTCGTCGGCATGGGCGGCATGATGGAGACCGCGCAGGCCGCCGCGGATTACATGCGCGAGGAAATGGACCTCAAGGTCGGCGTCGTTCACGTCACCTGCTTTGCGCCGTTCCCGGCCACGCAACTGGTGGATGCGCTCAAGAACGTCCGCGCGTTCACCGTGCTGGAACGCATGGACAACCCGCTCGCACAATCCAATCCGCTCGTGCAAGGCATCAAAGCCAGCTTTGCCGACGCGCTCACCGGCTTGAGCTTTGGCTCGAACGGCGAGTTCAAGTATCCCAAGATCACGAGCATCCCGAAGATTTACGCGTGCTCCGCCGGGCTCGGCTCGCGCGACGTGCGTGGCGGCCACTTCATTTCCATCGTCAAAAACATGTTCGCCGACCAGCCGCGCGAATACACCGTCATCGGCATCAAACACGCGCTTGCGTTGTCCGATGGCGAAGACCCGGACCTGCGTCCGCAAGGCGCGTTCTCGATGCGCGGCCATTCCGTCGGCGGATTCGGCTCGGTCACGACCAACAAACTCATCGCGTCGTTCGTCGGCGAGTTGTTCAACATCTACGTGCAGGCCTATCCGAAATACGGCTCGGAGAAAAAAGGTCTGCCCACGACCTATTACCTGACCGTTGCGGAGAAACACATCCGCACGCACAGCGAACTGGCGCACGTCGAATTCATTCCGCTCAACGACGTGAACGCCTTCAACCTCGGCAATCCGCTCGACGGCATCGCCGACGAAGGCAGCATCTTCATTCAAAGCCCGGAAACCGATCCGCAGCGCGTTTGGGATCACATCCCCGCTTACGGCCAGAAACTCATCCGCAACAAACGGCTCAAGGTTTTCTACCTCGACACCGTGAAGATCGCGAAAGAGATCG
>JAYUAV010000216.1:0-12980 GCA_043741175.1 Verrucomicrobiota bacterium | reverse complement strand
ATGGCACTCGTGTTGTTCGAGCCGTTCATCATCCGTCGCTTGAAGGAACTCGGTTACGTTCACACTGTTCGCAGTGCGAAGAAGATGATCGAGCGCCAGACCCCTGAGGTTTGGGATATTCTGGAAGAAGTCACGAAGGGCCATCCGGTTCTCCTGAACCGCGCCCCGACGTTGCATCGTTTGTCTGTGCAGGCGTTCGAGCCGATGTTGATCGAAGGCGAGGCGATTCGCATTCATCCGTTGGTTTGTACCGCTTACAACGCGGACTTCGACGGCGATCAAATGGCTGTCCACGTTCCGCTCTCGGTGGAAGCACAGATGGAAGCTCGTCTCCTCATGATGGCGACGAACAACATCTTCTCGCCCTCATCCGGCAAGCCGATCATCACGCCCACGCAGGACATCACGCTGGGTTGTTATTATCTCACAGCCGAGCCGCGCAAAGCGTTGCCCGCTGACCTCAAGGAACTGCCGCTGTTCGGATCAAAGTCGGAAGTCGTATTTGCGTATGACGACGGCGCGGTCAAGACGCACGACCGTATTCGTTACTCGAATCCTGATATTGGCAAGAAGACAGTCTATGGCGACCCGACAAGCAAGATTGTCGTCACGACTGTTGGACGTGTCATCTTCAGTGAAATCTGGCCGGAAGAACTTGGTTTGTTTAACAAGGCTGCAGGTAAGACGCAACTCGGTGATCTGATCTGGCGTTGTTACAAAAATGCCGGTCACGAGAAGACCGTCATCATGCTCGACAAGTTGAAAGAGCTTGGCTTCCGTGAAGCGACCAAGTCGGGTTGCTCCATCGGCATTGACGACATGATCATTCCGAAAGAGAAGGGTCAGGAAATTTCACTTGCCTTCGAGCAGATCAAGGAAGTCGAGAAGCAACATCGCAAGGGCATCATCACGTCCGGCGAGCGTTACAATAAGATCATTGATATCTGGACGCACGCGACGGACATGATTTCTAACGTCATGTTCAAGACGCTGGAAGCCAACCAGGGCAAGTCGGAGTTCAACCCAGTTTATCTGATGGTGGATTCCGGCGCTCGTGGTAACCGTCAACAGGTTCGTCAGTTGGCTGGTGTGCGCGGCCTCATGGCGAAGCCCAGCGGCGACATCATCGAGAAGCCGATTCTCGCGAACTTCCGTGAAGGTCTGACCGTGTTGGAATACTTCATCTCGACTCACGGTGCGCGTAAAGGTCTGGCTGATACCGCGCTCAAGACGGCTGACTCCGGTTACATGACCCGTAAGCTGGTTGACGTGGCTCAAGACGTGATCATCCGCGAGGCTGATTGCGGCACGACCAACGGCATCTGGGTGCAGGCGATTTACGAAGGCGAAGACGAAGTCGTCAAAGTGGGCGACCGCGTTGATGGTCGTTGCTCATGCGAAGACATCCACGATCCTTCCAACCCGAAGGCATTCATCATCCGTGCGAACGAAGAGTTCGACGAGCTCAAGTCCAAAGCACTCAATGCTTCTGGTATCGAGAAGGTCAAGATTCGTTCCGTGCTGACGTGCGAAAGCAAACAGGGTTGCTGCGCGGTTTGTTACGGTCGCAATCTGGCCACGGGCGGCTCGGTCAAGCTCGGTGAAGCCGTCGGCATCATCGCGGCTCAGTCCATCGGCGAACCTGGAACGCAGCTCACGATGCGTACGTTCCACATCGGCGGTACCGCTGCGGCGCAATTCAAGATTCCGCAGATCAAGGCGAAGTTCGACGGCACGATCCGTTACAACGACCTGCGTCTCGTGAAGCTGGAAGACGGCAGCAACATCGTTCTGAACAAGAACGGTAACGTCTCCATCCACGGTGATGATGGTCGCGAATTGGAAAACCACACCGTAGTCATCGGCGCGGTCATCACCGTGTCCGAGAACGGCAAGGTCAAGAAGGGCGAAACCTTCATCCAATGGGATCCGTATAACGTGCCGATTCTCTCCGAGAAAGCCGGTCACGTGAAGTTCCACGACATCATCGAAGGCGTGACGATGAAACAGGAAGTGGACGATGCGACCCAGCAGGAAGCCATGGTCATCATTGACCACAAAGAAGACTTGCACCCGCAAATCATCATCAGCGATGACAAGGGCGAACCGATCGCGAGCTATCCGATTCCGTCGGGCGCTCACATCGTCGTGAACTCCGGCGACAAGATCGTCGCGGGAACATTGATGGCCAAGACGCCGCGTAAGCAATCGAAGACGAAAGACATCACCGGCGGTCTCCCGCGTGTGGCCGAGTTGTTTGAAGCACGTCGTCCGAAAGACGCGTCTGAAATCTCGAAGATTGACGGCGCGGTGGACTTCGGTGCGAGTGTGCGCGGTAAGCGTTGCATTCTCATCAAGGACCCGGTCACGCAGCTTGAAGAGGAACATCTCATCGCCATCGGCAAACACGTCATCGTGTTCAAGGGCGACTTCGTGAAGAAAGGTCAACAGTTGACCGAAGGTCCAATGGACCCGCACGAAATCCTCGATGTCTGCGGCCCGCAGGAATTGCAGGAACACTTGGTCAACGAAGTGCAGGAAGTTTATCGTCTCCAAGGTGTGACGATCAACGACAAGCACATCGAGATCATCGTACGCCAGATGCTCCGCAAGGTTCGTATCACCGAACCCGGCGACACCCAGTTCCTCTGGGGCGAACAAGTTGAGAAGCTGGAATTCGAGGGCGAGAACGAGCGCGTTGAGAAGATGGGTGGCAAACCCGCTGAAGCTTCTCCTGTGTTGCTCGGTATCACCAAAGCCTCGTTGGAAACGGAATCGTTCCTCAGTGCCGCGAGCTTCCAGGACACCACGCGTGTTCTCACTGAAGCCGCCACGCGCTCTAAGATTGATTCGCTCCGTGGCTTCAAGGAGAACGTCATCATGGGTCATATCATCCCGGCGGGAACGGGCTTCGATCATTACCGCAAGGTGGCGATCAGTGCGCTCGTGGAGATCAGTGAAGACGAACCTGTGGCTGAAGAATCCGACGAAGAAGCCAATCCGCTCATGGCGTGATCGGCAGATGGAATTCAACAAGGTGCTTCAGGAAACTGGAGCGCCTTTTTTGTTTTGGGAGGCGGAGCATGAGTTGTCTGGCGAGATGAGAGTTCGCGATACGGGCCGTCTGGTTTGGAAGCTGCTGAATGCAGTTCGCATGAACCGTTGGAACCAGACGTATGCCCATTTTCCGAACACGGTCTCGCGGCACTTGTCTTTGACTGCGCCACGGGAGCAAGTTGTCGGCTATGGGGATGGGGAGTTTTGTGCTGAATCCGAACTCATGCCCGGTGAATCAGCGTGGGGATGACATGAAGCAGATCAATAATTATTCCATCCGGGGCAAACTCACCTTCATCGTGATGGTGACGACGTTTGCGTCGCTGGTGCTGGCGTTGCTGGCCATGGGATTGTTTGACACACTGAACTTTCGCGCGCAGATGCGTCGGGACGCGATTTCCACGACAGCAATGCTCGCCAACAACAGCACGGCCGCGCTCAGTTTTGGTGATGGAATATCAGCTAAAAAAATTCTGAGCTTGCTGGCTGAGAATCCAAACGTCGGGGCTGCCAGCATTATTGATGGCGATGGCAAAACGATGGCGGAATATCGGCGGCCCGATTGGTCACCCGGTTCACTGCCGGCTCTGGATGCGAACCATGTCGAATTCACCTGGGATCGTATCAAAGTCGTGTACCCCGTCACGCTGGCGGGGAAGAGGATCGGCGCGGTCGTGATGCAGTGGAGTACGAGCGAGATGTATGTGCGCTTGTGGAACGGAACGATTGTGGCGGTCTGCATCTTGATCGTCGCGGCGGGTGTAGGCTATCTGTTGACAATCCGGCTTCAGAAATACATTTCGTTACCGATCCAAAATCTCGCCAATGCCTCGCGGCTGGTGGCGGTTGAGAAAAAGTATTCCATCCGCGTCGCAAAATTGGCGGAGGATGAACTAGGTGAATTGACGGATGGTTTCAACAGCATGTTGACGAAGATCGAAGCGCGCGACAACGCGTTGCGTGAAGCGCAGGCCGAGTTGGAAAAGCGTGTGGCGGATCGCACTCGCGAACTCTTCGGCACGAATCAGCAGCTCCACTTGGAGGTGGGCAACCACAAACGCGCCAAGGAAGAATCCGACGCCTTGCGAGACAAGCTTCAGACCGCATACGAAAATCTAAGACAGGACGCTGATGAGCGGGCATCCATGCAGGAGAAGCTGAAATCTTCCGAGGAGCGGTTCTCCAAGGCGTTTAAGACAAGCCCCGTGCCGCAGGCGATTCTGACTCGTGGCGGACGTATCTTCGTGGATGTGAATGACCGCTTCGCGGAACTCGCCGGAGTCGAGCGGCAGAAACTGATCGGCACCGTGCTCTTCAGCATCCCGCTCTGGTCCGCGCCTGAGACCCGGGCGCGGATTGAACAATTGCTTTCGGACGGTCAGGCGTTGAGCAACTGGGAATGTCGTATCTCCGATGGTACTGACAAAACACGGCACGCTCTGCTCTCGGCGGAAAGTTTCCAGCTCGGCAACGAGCAATGCGTGTTGCTGATGACCGAGGATATTTCCGAACGCGTGAATCTGGAGGGGCAGTTGCGCCAGTCGCAAAAGATGGACGCCATCGGCCAGCTCGCGGCGGGCGTCGCGCATGATTTCAACAACCTGCTCACCGTGATCCAGGGTTACACACAACTGCTTCTCGCCATGCAGCCCGCGAACGGAGTCAGCAGGGAGGCGTTGGAAAAAATCATCGCCGCATCGCAGCGCGCCGCTGGTTTGACCAGTCAGTTGCTCACGTTCAGTCGCAAGCAAGTAGCGCAACCCAAGGCCGTGGACATGAACAAAGTTGTCCACAGCGTCACGGGTCTGTTGTGCCCGGTGCTGGGAGAAAACATCCGTCTCAACATCCGCGCGACATCAGAGCTTCCATCCGTGATGGCGGACGCCGGCATGTTGGAACAGGTGTTGGTGAACCTAGCTGTGAACGCGCGCGACGCCATGCCCAAGGGCGGCGAACTCATCGTCAGCACGTTCAGTTGCGACATTGATGCCACGTATCTCCAGTGCCGTCCGCAGGCCAGCGCGGGGCAATTCGTCTGCCTGCAAGTTAGTGACTCCGGCACCGGCATGGACACGCAAACGATGGAGCGCATCTTTGAGCCGTTCTTCACCACGAAAGGCGTCGGCAAGGGAACAGGACTCGGGCTCGCCACGGTCTATGGTATCGTGAAGCAGCATCACGGCTGGGTGGAAGTCGCGAGTCAGATGGGAGTGGGTACGACATTCAAGGTGTTCATCCCCGCTGTGGAGCAAGCCAGTCAACAGACTGAGTTCAACTCAAACCCCGACGCCGTGCGCGGTGGCAATGAACTCATCATGGTGGTAGAGGATGAACCCGCGTTGCGCGAACTGGTCACCAAAGTTCTCCGCACGTATGGCTATCAAGTGATCGAAGCCACTCATGGCAAGGATGCGCTGCGCGTCTGGCAGAACACCGACGTGAAACCTTCGCTGCTGTTGACGGACATGATGATGCCGGAAGGGATGACAGGTTGGGATCTCGCGTGTCACATCCGGACCGAATCACCGGACATAAAAGTGGTTTATACGAGCGGATACAGTCCGGAGATTTTCGGCGGCGAAGTGAAGATGGATTCCAACGCGAACTTCCTGCCGAAACCATTTCATCCTCGCGTACTCGCCAAGACCGTGCGTCAGTGCTTGGATAGTTAGCGCGAGCGGGTATAGACGAGAAATATTTCGTCACCGACACGTCGGGATGACTTCAACTGGAACTGCGCCGCGAGTGAAAGTTTTCCCAAGCCCACTCCTTCTGAAACCGTCGGGGCATTCCTTCCACCGAAAACTTTCGGGCAGACGGTGAGATGGATTTCATTAACCAGGCCAGCGCGGAACAGGGAGTCATTCAAATCGCCGCCGCCTTCGCAGAGCAGGCGTTTCACTCCCCACTTCTCGTGCAACCAGCGGAGTGCGGAGCGGAAATTGATTTCGCGTTGGCCACAAACCTTTATTTCCGCTCCCAACTCTTGTAGGCGGCGACGTGAGGAGTCGGTCATTCGACGCGTGGCGAGGATGATGATGGGCGAAAACTTGTGTCTGAAAACTTCCGCGTGGGGATCAATCGAGCCGCTGCCACTGACGATGATGCGGAGGTTGTGTTCTGCGAGACAGCGCTTGAGTCGCTGCTTCTGAAACTTTGCGCCGCCAGTGCCCATGCTGATCTTCGCTGAGTCCACGGTGCGCGCTCCGCTCATCACCGCATCGGCTGTGGCGCGGAGTTCGAGCAGATGTTCGTGGTCACGGCGACTACCGAATGAAGATACGGAGCGGTTCGCTGTCGCAATTTTTCCGTCTGCGGTCATGGCCATGTTCACGAGAACGAATGGCAATTTTGAATTTTGAATTTTGAATTTTGAATTCACAGAAGAAGCATGGCATCGCCGTAGCTAAAGAAGCGATAGCGTTCGCGAACGGCTTCGGCGTAGGCGGAGAGAATGGTCTCGCGGCCACGCATTTCGCCCGGTGCAGCGAACGCGCTCACGAGCATCAGCAAGGTAGAGCAGGGGAGATGGAAGTTGGTGAGCAGTGCGTCCACGATTTTGAAAGTGCTCGGGGGATAGATGAAGATTTTCGTGCGTCCAGTGCCTGCGAGGATGGTGGGGCGCGTCACTCCGTGCGCGCCGTCTGTTGCAAAAGTTGCGTCGGCGGGCAGAGGACTGCCCGCCCTACCATCGTTGGATTGCGCTGCGCTTTCAAGAACGCGGACGCTGGTTGTGCCCACGGCGATGACGCGGCGACCTTCAGATTTCGCTGTGTTGACGGCCTTGGCGGTGGCTTCGCTCACTTCATAACGCTCCTCGTGCATGATGTGTTCGGCGAGAGTTTCAGCTTTCACTGGAGCGAATGTGCCGAGGCCGACGTGGAGTGTGACGAAACAAATCTCAACGCCGCGTGCCCGGATTTCTGCGAGCAGTTCTTCCGTGAAATGCAATCCCGCCGTAGGCGCAGCGACAGAGCCAGCGGGTTTTGCGAAGACGGTTTGGTAACGATCCTTGTCGCTCGCGGGCAGATTGTTTTCGTCGCGATGGATGTAAGGCGGCAATGGAAGTTCTCCGAGCGAGTCGAGTTTGTTGAGGATGTTTTTCGTGCCGGTGAATTGCAGGCGGCGATGACCTTCGGTGTTCGTGTCAGTGACGGTGGCGGTAATATTGCCGATTGCCGATTGCCGATTGCCGATTTGAATTTTCGTCCCGACTTTCGCGCGCTTGCCGGGTTTCATCATGGCCCACCAATCGTTCGTGGAGTTTTCTTCGAGCAGCAGAATTTCAAACGCACCACCGGTTTGTGAGTTCGTGCCGCGCAGTCGCGCCGGGATCACGCGCGAGTTATTCAGCACGAGCACATCACCAGCGTGAAAATAATCCATCACGTCGCGAAAGTTTTTATGTTCAATGCGCGCGGTGTCGCGATGGAGGACGAGCAGTCGCGAGTCATCGCGTTGTGCAGTGGGGAACTGCGCGATCAATTCCGGCGGCAGATGAAAATCAAAGTCAGAGGTACGCATCGGCGGCGAGAGCGTAGTTATCTGGGGGCGATTGCCAATCTCAAGTTGTTACCGACTCTTAGTTGAACACATCCAGTTGAGAAGCAGGTGGGAGAAACGCAAAGACGCAAAGGCCGAAGAGAAACGCAGAGTTTAACGCGTCATGAGCAACGCGCTGATCTGTGATCTTAACTCCAACAGGAACTTCTTGCGCCTCTCCGCGCTCTCAGCGTTTGTTCCGTTCCAATTGTTCTGCATCGTTCTGTCTTGTTTCCACGTCTCCACCTGTGGTGTTGGGCGATTTGGACGCCCCAATTAGCGGTGGTAGCTGGCTGAACGCCGATAGTTTTCCTCAAGCTGTTTTCAACCTGTGAATAACTTCCGGATAAAACTTCGGGAAAGGTGTTGACGCAAAGTGGCAAAGGGTGTTTAACAGTGCGGTGTTGTGGGGCAATTAGGGGTAAAGTGGGTTTAAGTAAAACCCCTGTGAACAAAATGTCGAACAGCGGAACAACGACGCAGATTTACAATTCGATCTACCGGCATGGGGTGGACGAGAAGCGTCGTATCCAAATTCCTTCGATGTGGCGGCCCTCGGAGCCGGGCGTTCAACTCACACTCATCGTCTGGCCGCAGCGTTCGGAGGGGCCGTGTCTGCGCGTGTTGCCGCCGAAAGAAATGGCGGAGTTGATGACGGACTTGGATGCGATGTCGAACGACGACGGACGCAAAACAATTTTGAAACGGATCATCGGTGCTGAGTCCACCCAGGTGACCTTAGATAAAGCGGGACGCATTTGCGTACCAGGCGAGATGGCGACTGCGGCTGGCATCGGAGAAGAAGCGACGCTCGTGGGTTTGCTGGATCGGTTCGAGATTTGGGATCCGGCGCGTTACGACAAAGTGAAGGCGGCGGACATGGTGTTGGCGCAGGAAGCGTTCAAGCGGATGGAGTGATTTGAGATTTTGGCCGGAGTCGAAAAGCGAGCGGAGAGGGTGATGAAACGAATATGAAATTTGGAAGATTGCTGGCATCGGGAAAAAGTCTGGTGAACGGGGATGTGTCCGGTCGGTATCGGATGGAGAAAAACCTTCGATTGCCGAAATTCATTTCGCCGCGCAATCCATTTAAGCAGGAGGCGGCGGCTGAACCGACAGCGCCCCCGCCGGTGGTCGCTGCCCCTGCTAAAACAACCGTCGCCGCCGATGTGTTGCCGCCCGCGAAAAAGATTTCGCTGTCGGTGCGCGTCGGTGGCGGGTTGCAGAAAGTGATTCTGTTTTGTCTGGATCACAATCCGTTCTCTGCAATCGGCAAGCCGAAGTTGTCAGGGATACCGCGTTTTGGAAAACAGGCGCAGACAGAGCTGGCGTTGGGGCGGGGGAAGACGAATTAAAATTTTGAATTGATCGGAAGATGCGAAGTGGCCGAGTTCTTACACAAGCCGGTGATGATGGCGGAAGTGCTGGCGGCGCTCCAGCCGAAGCCCGGCGGGACTTACGTTGATGGGACGCTTGGTGGTGCGGGGCACGCTGCGGCCGTGCTGGCCGCGAGCTCGCCGAGCGGACGATTGTTGGCGTGCGACCGAGATGGCGTTGCGCTTGAAGTGGCGACGAAGCGGTTGGCAGAATTTGTGGGACGGTTTGAATTGCGGCGCGGGAATTACGCGGAGTTGAGCGAGTGGATTCCGGCGGGGAGTTGCGATGGTTGTCTGCTTGATCTCGGTGTGAGCAGTCCGCAACTGGATGTGGCCGAGCGCGGTTTCAGTTTTCAAAACGACGGCCCATTGGACATGCGGATGGATACGCGGCAACCAGTGACGGCGGCGATTTTGCTGAACACGGAGAGCGCGGAAGCGCTCGCGAAGATTTTTTGGGAATACGGCGACGAGCGGGAATCGCGGCGGTTTGCGCGGGCGATTGTGCATGACCGGGAATTGCGACCGTTCACGACGACGCGGCAGTTGGCGGAGTTGATCGAGAGATTGTCGCCGCGCGGCGGGCGCAAGGCGCATCCGGCCACGCGAGTATTCCAAGCGTTGCGGATCGCGGTGAACGATGAGATCGGCTCGTTGAATCGCGGGTTAGATGGCGCGCTGAAAATTTTGAAGCCGGGCGGAAGACTCGCTGTGATCACGTTTCACAGTCTTGAGGATCGCGTGGTGAAGTTGTTTGGGCGGGAGCGTGCGCGGGATTACACGTACGACGGTGAAGATGTGCCGGAGTTGCGGAAGCCGTGCGTGCCGGAGATCAAGTTGATCAGTCGCAAGGCGATCATGCCGGGCGAAGCGGAGTTGGCCGAGAATCCCCGGAGCCGCAGCGCGCAACTCAGGGTGATGGAGAAGATGTGAATGGCGAAGAATCGTAAGAATGAATCTGTGGCACTCCGGTTCGGTCCGGCGTTGAAGGCGTTTGCGCTGATCGCAGTGATTGGCGGCGCGTCAGTGGGTTACGTGTGGCAGAAGGGGCAGATCGAGATGCTGGGTCGCCAGATCAAAGAGCGCGAGATGCGCTTGGTGGAGTTGCGCGATCAAAATAAAAAGCTGCGCGACAATCTGGCGATGATGAAGTCGCCCGCGATGCTGGAGCAGCGGATGAACAAGTTGAACTTGGGGATGGTGATGCCGCAGGCGAAGGATGTGTGGCGTGTGGCAGAGCCTTTGCCGAGGCCGGTGAGTGTGACGGCGCGAGCGGCGAGTGTGCAGCAAGTGGCATCGAGATAGTTAGCAGAGATTTTTTGCCGCTGCCTGGATGTAGTCGTGAGGAACCGACTGCGTCCGGGTGGTTGGCAAAGTTTTCAGAGACGTTAGTTTCACGATCCGACCGGATGCGAGTCTGGCGGGGTTTCAAAAGATTCACAAAATAGTTTTTACCACCGCCCGTGGCTTGTTGGTTGAGGAACCGAGACGGTTGTGGGCGGTTGGTGATTTTCAAACATGGGAAAGCGATTGCAAACAAAGCGGCTGTTGTGGCTGGTGGGCGGGCTGTGTCTCGCGTTCACCGGGCTTGCGCTGCGGCTTGCGGAGTTGCAGGTGCTGCGGCATGAGGAGTTGCACGCGTTGGCGGAGGTGAACACGGTGCGGAAAATCCGTATCCAGCCGCGTCGCGGGGACATCCTCGACGTGCGCGGAAATCTGCTGGCGTCCAGCACGATGGTGAAGACTATCGTAGCGAATCCAACTCTGCTCACCAACCGACAGGCAGAAGTGGCGCGAGCGATTGCTCCAATCCTCGGCATGAATGAGGCGGATGTGTTTCGCAAACTTCAGCCAGGCACTCGAGTGAACGGAAAGCCAATTGTGTATGCCGTTCTGGCGAACAAAGTGCCGGGTGAGACGTGGGCAAAAGTTCGCGAAGCGGTGGCGGCTTTGAAATTCACCGGCGTTGAAGATAAAAAATTTAATGCGGCGGTTCGTGCAAAGGCGATTTTTGCCGATCCAGTGGAGGATCAGGTGCGGAAGTATCACGGAAATGATCTGGCGGCGCATGTGCTCGGATTCGTTGGGCGTAATGGCGACACGAACTCGGCGGAGTTCGGGCAGATGATCGGGGTGGATGGGGTCGAGCGGACGTTTGATGACAAACTTTCTGGGACGCAGGGCTGGCGGGTTACTGAGTTGGACAAAAAGGGACGTGAAGTGGTGACGTTGCGGGATCAGAATGTTCCGGCGCGTGACGGGTTCAATGTGGTGCTCACGATTGATTCGGTGATCCAGAATGCGTTGGAGAATGCGCTGGCAGAAAGCATGAAAGATTTTGCTCCACAGAACATCACCGGGATCGTGATGCGTCCGGCCACGGGTGAGATTCTGGCGATGGCGTCGCTGCCGGATTTTGATCCCAACAAAGTGCCGCGCGATCCCGAACTGCGAAAGAACCGGGTGATCACAGATTTTTACGAGCCGGGTTCGACGTTCAAGATCGTGCCGGTGGCGGGCGCGTTGGATGACGGCAAGGTGAAGCTCTCCAGCGTATTCAATTGCGAGAACGGTTTGTTTCATTTCGCCGGAGTGTCGCTGCACGATCATCATTCTTACGGCCCGCTGACGGTTGAAAAGATCATCACGTTCTCGTCGAACATCGGCGCGGCGAAGATCGGATTGGAGCTGGGCGAAAACCGACTTTACGAACACATCAGCAACTTTGGATTCGGAATGCAGACGGGGATTCAACTCCCATCTGAGTCGCCCGGTCTGTCGCATCCGGTGAAGAAGTGGACCAAGGTTTCCATCGCGCAGATTCCGATGGGGCATGGCATTGCGGTGACGCGATTGCAGATGGCGATGGCGATGGCGGCGATTGCGAACGACGGCTGGTTGATGCGTCCGATGTTGGTGAATCGTCTGGAGGATGGTGCGGGGAATGTGGTGGCGCAGTATCAACCTCAGCGTGTCCGTCGCGCGATCAGCGAATCTGCTGCGGCAGAAATGGTGAAGGCTTTGAAAACGGTGGTAGGTCCGGGCGGCACGGCTGAGAAGGCGGCGATGACGAATTACACCGTCGCCGGAAAGACCGGCACGGCGCAGAAGCCGGGGAAGGGTGGTTATCAAGACGGGAAATTTCTTTCCTCGTTCATCGGATTTTTCCCTGCGGACAAACCGGAGATTTGTATTTCGATAGTGCTGGATGAGCCTGACAGAAGTAAGGGGCATTTCGGCGGCACGGTGGCGGCGCCAGCATTTCACGAAGTGGCGACGGCGGTGGCGAGTTATCTCCATATCGTGCCGGATAAAAATGTTGGTGAAGGAATTTCGAGCGGCATCGGGGCATTACCGGTTGATGTCCGGTCGGTGAGAACAGTGGCGGCGAGAACGTCGAGAACCCAATGAGATTATGAATCCAAACAGCATCTCCCATCGGTTGTTCGTGTCAGCATTGTCGTCAGGTGGTCAGCCTCCAGCCAAACGTCCGGAGACGCGGATCGAATTCCGTTCCGTGGTGAAATCCAACGAAGCGAAGCAGGCGCAGTCCGCCACGGCTTCCGCCGCGCGCAAGTTGAGCGAGTGGTCGTGGAGTGGTTGGCAACACACGACGATTTGATTTTGAGCGTCAGTCTGCGCCGTCTCATTCTTGTGGATGAATTGTCAGGCGCGGTGGTGCGAGGTGGAAAAAGTAAAGTGAAGGATTTTTGTGGAAGAGATGGATTTGGGATTTGTGGTCTCGGCGTGTGGCGGCGAACTCGTGAAGGGTTCTCCTGCGACGAGTGTTAAACGGGTCAACACGGATTCGCGGCAGGCGCAGGCGGGGGATTTGTTCATCGCGCTGTCGGGTGAACGGTTTGATGGGCACGCGTTCGTGGCGGAAGTCGCGGCGAAGGGTGTGGCGGCAGTGGTGATCGAGCGTGGGCATAAGTTGGCGGCGTTGCCGGAGTGCGCGGTGATTCAAGTGGCGAATGCGCGACAGGCGTTTGGGCAAATCAGCGC
>JAYUAV010000215.1:0-2735 GCA_043741175.1 Verrucomicrobiota bacterium | reverse complement strand
GTATTTTTTTAGTAAGAGAGGGGTGAGGTGTTTTCACCAAGTGAAATTGGTGAGTGATCAAGTTGTATGGAGTTAACGCGTATATCTTCTTCATAGGTTTGTTTGTTGTTACTGTGGATGCTTCCGTCCGGCGGCGGTTCGTTTTGAACTCAGGGCTTGGCTTCGCACCAACCCCATCTTCCCATCTTCGGTGGAAAGAACCGCCGGGCAGAACTGCTTTCACCAGTTACTTGGCGAAAACTTTCCGAAGGTGTCGCGGAAAGTTGAAATTATTTTTGGCGATGGAGAATTGAGGCCGGAACAAGACGAAAACCGCTGATCTGCGCTCATCATCGCTAATCCGAGGGATGCGACATTGAAACAGAGGGGAAAACTTGCCGGTCACATGCGATGAGATGGTTGGTTATCAGCGAAGATTAGCGTCCATTAGCGGTTCAACTCGGACTCCGAGTCTGCAACCACAATTTGTATTCGTCACCTCCGGCGACTTTTCCCCAAGTAACGGGTATGACAACTTCACGATGCAAAAAAATCAGAAGATCAAGGCTGGTTCATGTCATCCCGATCACGTTTCTCAATCGGACGAGTGAAGAGGATCACCGGAATGATTGCCACTTGCCTAAAGGCCAACTGAAAGGCCATGGCAACATCCCGATCCAGTGGCTGACGTGACGCTTTCTGCCGGGGGAAATCGCGGGCGCGTGCGTGTCCGCAGTTTCTCTCGGCTAACGAGCGGAACCAAAAACGGCGGGGCACATCCGGTTACTCGCGCGACGAACTTCGTCCGCACAGTTTCCGTCCCGCGAGGTAAATCACAAACGCCACCGCCAGTCCAATGAACCACGAGTAGTTGAACAGATTCACGAGCGCGGGCGGAACGCTTTCGGTTTTGAGTTGTTTCACTTGAACGAGAAATCCCGGCAGGCTCGGCAGTGCGCCGAGCAGGATGGCTGCGATTGCCAGCAGGCTGAAACCGTTCGTGTAGCGATATTCGCCGTCCGGTTTGTAGAGTGCCACGAGATCGAGTTTCGTGCGACGGATCACGAAGTAGTCGGCGATCAACACACCTGCGATAGGCCCCAGCAACGCGCTGTATCCGCCGAGCCAATCGAAGATGTAGCTCTCTGGATTGGCGAGCAGTTTCCACGGCATCATCAACACGCCGAGCACGCCCGTGATGTAGCCGCCAACGCGGAAGGAAATTTTGCGCGGCGCGAGATGCGCGAAATCGTTGGCCGGACTCACGACGTTGGCGGCGATGTTCGTGGCAAGCGTGGCGATGCATAATGCCACGAGCGATGTGACTAACACGGCGGGGTTGTTGAATCGCGTCAGCACATCCACGGGATTCCAGAGCGTTTCCTTGAAGATGATCGTGGTGGCCGATGTGACGGCGACGCCGATGAACGAATACAACGCCATCGTCGCAGGTAATCCCAGCGCTTGACCGAGAACCTGATCGCGCTGGGATTTCGCATAGCGTGAGAAGTCTGGGATGTTCAGCGAGAGCGTGGCCCAGAATCCGACCATGCCGGTGAGCGCGGGGAAAAAGTATTTCCAGAACTGGCCTTCCTTCGGCTGGCCGACATCGAACGCGGACGGTTGCGACAACATTGGGCCGAACCCGCCCGCCTTGCTCCATGCCCACCAAAGGAGCAGCAATCCGAGCGCGATGAGCAACGGTGCTTTGATGTTCAGCAGGACGCGGATGGTATCAATGCCGCGATAGATGACATACATGTTGATGGCCCAAAACAGCATGAAGCTGGCGAATTGGCCTGCGTTGATGCCAAGCCAGTTCGCGGCGGGCGCGGGTTGAAGATTAAACAGCGTGCAACAAATCTTGTAGATCGCATCGCCGCCAATCCACGTCTGGATGCCGAACCAACCGCACGCCACCAATGCGCGTAACACGGCGGGGACATTCGCGCCCAGCGTCCCGAACGCCGCGCGGCAATAGACGGGGAAGGGGATTCCATAGCGCGTCCCGGCGTGGGCGTTGAGGATCATCGGCACGAGCACGATGAGGTTGCCGAGAAAGATTGTGAGGACAGCTTGCCACCAGTTCATGCCGCCGCCGATGAGTGACGATGCGAGCATGTAAGTCGGGATGCACGCTGACATGGAAATCCAGAGCGCAGCAAAACTACCCACGCGCCATTTGCGCTCTGCTGAGGAAACGGGCGCGAGGTCGGCATTGAAGAGTGGGCTGGATTTGAGTTCGGCAAGTTGCGCCGGAGAGAGATCGGATTGGATGGGATTCATGGTCGGGTTCAATCGCGAGGACTTCTGTTGCGGTTAGTAAGGCGCGGAAGCGGTGGTGAAATCAAGCTTTCGCTAACGGTCGCTGCCACGGTGCGTTGAGATTGAGAGCAGCGCGCGATTGCTTGCGGAGGCGGGTTTGTTTATTTTGAGTGCGTGATGTTGTGGGCAAAAAATTTTCATGTGTTGGCAGCTTTGGTTTGCGGGCTGGTGTTGTGCGGCTGCAATCCGCCGGGGCAGGGCACGGCGGATGAGGAGAAGGAGCCGCAGTTCCTGATCGGGCGCAGCCGCGTGAACGCGATGAATTTCGTGGGAGCGATTGAGGCGTTCGAGCAGGCACTGGAGAAAAATCCGCAATCGGCGGCGGCGCATTTTGAACTGGGCTGGCTGAATGCGGAGAAGGAGTCTGATCCTGCTGCTGCAATCTATCATTACCAGAAATATCTGAAGCTGCGTCCCACCGCGAGCAACGC
>JAYUAV010000214.1:0-3223 GCA_043741175.1 Verrucomicrobiota bacterium | reverse complement strand
ATCACAGATTCGGAATTGAGATGTGCCTTTCTTCTCGTTCATAAATCCTTCGCGCAGCGGAAGCCCAAGTTGTGGATGCAATAATCCGCCTTGAGGCTGCTGCGAAATCCGTAACGCATAAATGCTGCAAAGTTGCTGGGATCACGTACTCCGACCGAGCCACTGCCGCAAAACAATTGCCGATCTAATCCCGTATCACCACGCGCGTCGCCGGTGACCATGGCGGTGTTGAAGTCCGCCACCCATTCCCAAACCAGACCGTGCATATCGCGGACGCCCCAGAAATTCTTTTGTGTCATGCCAACCGATGCGAGCCGCTTGTCGCTCGGCGTGGAATACCAAGTCTGCAACGCGCGCCTGAACTCTGGATCGTTCTCGCCATCAGGCCGCGCCGCAGCCGCAGCCGCGACGAGTTCCCATTCGGCAACCGTCGGCAGACGTTTGCCTTTCCATTGCGCGTAAGTTTTGGCGGCGAACCACGAGACGAACGTGACTGGCGAATTCGCGGGCGCGTTCGTCCCCAACTCCAGATCGCCCGCCCAACTTTTCAGATACGATTCATCGGCGAACAATTTTTTAACGACCGAGCGTTGCCAGCGCGGATTGGCGCGGACGAAACGGAGAAACTCCTCGTTTGTCACGGGCATTACATCCAGACAAAATTGTTTGACCGCAATCTCCTTAAAGTCTGCTGTCGAGCGGAACAGCGGTTTGAACACGCCGCCGCTGATGACGACCATTCCGACGGGAGCGTTGGTTGAAGCGAAAACAAATCCACCCCATGCCTCGGCCCAAACAGCGAGCGAGAGAGCGATGAGGCGGATTGTTTTCATCTTCGTTGAACGTTGGTTACTCGAATTGATTCGCCGCTGGCGGAGCGATGGTGGCGCGAACCTTCTTCACTTCTTCCACCGTCACCGCCTTGCCTTCGTTGCCGAAACTATTTCGCACGTAGGTCAGCACGTTCGCGATCTGATCGTCGCTCAGATAATTCAGCGGCGTCATCGTGCCATTGTATTTCTTGCCGTTCACGGTGACCTCGCCGGTGCGACCTGCGATAACGGTGTGGATCGCTTCATCGTTGCTCATTGCGGCGAAGAAGTCCGACTTTGCGATGGGCGGAATCTGCGCCGGGATGCCTTCGCCGTTCAATAGATGGCAGACGAAACACGTTTGCATATACACGCCTTTGCCCTTCTCCATCTGGATTTCCTTCGAGAGTGTCGCGATCTTTGGATTGCCCTTAATTTCTGCGGCAACCTCCGCCTTGAGTTCCGCAACACGCTTCTCGGAATCACCACCCGCCGCCGCCTTGCCGAGATAAACCGCATCCACTTCCTTGCCGGAATACACAATCTGATTCGCCGCGCCCTCCACCTTCAACATCCCGATTGCGCCTTTGTTAAACGCGCGGAACAGCGAGTGATCCACGAGGATATACGTGCCCGGAACTTCGACTTTGAAATCCACGATGGCCGATCCACCCGCCGGAATCATCGTGGTCTGAACCTGCTTTTGTGACGCCAGAATACCGCCCTCTTGATAGACATTGTCAAAAATTTCTCCGATGACGTGGAATGACGAGACGAGATTCGGCCCGCCGTTGCCAACGAAGAGGCGAACTTTTTCACCAACCTTCGCCGTAATCGCCTTGTCGCCCACAAGTGAACCCACCGCGCCGTTGAACACCACATACGAAGGCCGTTCATCAATCGCCTTGTTCATGTCGAACTGTTGCAAGCCTTCCTCGCCATATTTACCAACCGTGTAGAAGTCGCCTTGCATAACGTAATACTCACGATCCACCGGCGGCAGACCTTCCTTCGGCTCAACGAGGATCAAGCCATACATGCCGTTCGCGACGTGCATCCCGACCGGCGCCGTCGCGCAGTGATAAACGTAAAGGCCGGGATTGATCGCCTTAAATGAAAATTGCGATGAATGTCCCGGCGCCGTGAACGACGAAGCCGCACCGCCGCCCGGCCCGGTGACTGCGTGCAGATCAATGTTGTGCGGCATCTTGCTGTCTTGATGATTGTTCAAATGGAACTCCACCTGATCGCCCTCGCGGATGCGGATGAAACTGCCGGGCACATCGCCGCCGAAGGTCCAGAACACATACTCCACGCCATCGGCGAGGCGCTTGGTGATTTCACGCACTTCGAGATGCACGATGACTTTCGTCGCGTGCTTGCGTTTGATTGGAGGCGGCACATTGGGCGCTTGCGCAAGCACGGCGATCTCTTCGCCCTGCACTCCGGGGTCAACTATCTTTGCACCGCCAGCCTTCACCGGTGCGTCCGCCGCGTGAACAGCAACCGCAAGAAGGCAAGCTCCGGCGACTGTTGCGAGAATTCTGCTAAGTGATTTTGTTTTCATGGTTATAGGGTTTTCGTTTTGTTGCAGCCCGGCGGACACACGAGCCATTCTTCGAGGAGAATCTATTTCAACCATAGCCTATCCACCTTGACCGAAGTCATGTTTTTTAGGTTCTAACCACGAACCACACGAAAGGTGGGGCGAGACTCCCGGCGAGCCGCCGACAAGTTACAACCGCGAACCACGCCAAATACGCGAAAGAAGCGGTGAACCAAAATCCCTGCGCTTGCACGCTACGTCCTCTCGGCTACTCTCCCCGCGTTAGAAAAATAAAAACGACGACAATTATTTAACCAAAACAATTTTGCGTAGCTACGGCTACGGGCTGACCCGAAAACCGCGAATTTTCAAAGCCCGTGAAAGAACCGACCGAGCCGCCCAAGTGGGCGCGGCTTGGCGTGCTTCTTTCACAGGCGCTTCGCGGTGCCTCGGGTCAGGGTGCGTTGAGTTCGCGCCTCTTCTGTTTTCAGATGTTCCCGTCGTCTTGGTTGCGTGAGCAACCACGGCGATCAATGGCCACACTCGATTTCAAAGGGAAAACGCTCGTCCAGAATTACCATCTCTCGGTCAAGTATCACGAGCTGGTGCCGAAGAAGGACAAGAGCCTCACGGACAAGGTGCGGCTGGACGACAATCTCATCATTCACGGCGACAACCTCAAGGCGTTGAAGGCGCTGCTGCCTACCTACGCGGGTAAGGTGAAGTGCATCTACATTGATCCGCCCTATAACACCGGCAACGAAGGCTGGGCTTACAACGACTACGTCAACTCGCCGATGATGCAGGAATGGCTCGGCAAAGCCGTGGATCACGAAGACCTCACGCGACATGACAAATGGCTGTG
>JAYUAV010000213.1:0-11494 GCA_043741175.1 Verrucomicrobiota bacterium | reverse complement strand
ATGGATCCCGCGCCGCCTCTGACGTTGAGGTAACAATTACTCAGCCTGTGTGGATCAATCGTAATGAAGATGAGGTTGCCAAGAGCATTGCGAATGCTAAATCAGATGCGTTCGTGCACGGCCTGATAATCGGAGGTTCGGTTTGGATACTTATGACAGCCATGATTGCCGGCGGTTGGTTGGTTAGTTTCAATTTAGGAATCGCAATCCAAACAGGCGGAGATGGAAATTTCTGGCAACGCATCCCCAGAAGTTCACTCATGACTTTACCATTGGCTGTGTTTGCTTTCTGGTATGAACGCCGTAAGGCACTGAGGACAGAACTATGCCGAACAATTTGTTTGCAGTGCGATGCTGTCGGCGAAGCCAATGTCGGCAAGCAGTGCAATTGCGGCGGTAAGTTTGTTTCGAGGAGTCATGTAAAGTGGGTTGAATATCGAAAGGAATAGAATGGCCAAGTTCAAAAACAAAGTAGTCATCGTCACTGGCGCGAGTCGTGGAATCGGGCAATCGGTCTGTGTGGCGTTCGCACGCGAAGGCGCGACTGTCGTCGGCGTGGCGCGGAGTGATCTCGCGGAAACCGGCGACAAGGTTGCAGCCGCTGGCGGTTCGTTCCTCGCCAACAACGCTGATCTCGGCACTGGCACACAGAAAGAATCCGCTGATGTCATCGCGCATATTCTCGGCAAGACAGGAAAGATTGATGTGCTGGTCAACAACGCCGGCATCATCCGTCGCGCTCCCGCCAAGGATTTTTCGGAAGCGGACTGGAACGCAGTCATGGCCACGAATCTGAACGCACCGTTTTTCCTGATGCAAGCGGTGGGCAAGTGGTGGATAGAAGTTGGGCGTGAGCAGGCTGACAACCAGGGAGAAAATAGTGGCCGTGCGCAAGCACCGCGGCTTAAGCTGGTGAACATCGCGTCGCTGCTCTCGTTTCAAGGCGGCATCACTGTTCCCGCCTACGCTGCGAGCAAGCACGGCATCGCGGGTGTCACCAAAGCACTTTCCAACGAGTGGGCCAAGGAACGCATTAACGTGAACGCCATCGCGCCCGGCTACATCGCCACGGAAAATACGAAGGCGTTGCGCGAAGACCCGGTGCGTAACAAGGCGATCTTGGATCGCATTCCCGAAGGACGTTGGGGCGCGGCGGAAGACATCGCGGGCGGCTGCGTGTTTCTGGCGAGTGGTGATTCGGATTACCTGAACGGTGCCGTGCTGAACATTGACGGCGGCTGGATGGGGCGGTGAGGATTATTTTTCACCGCTCGCGAGCAAGGTCTGGAAGTGCGGCGGCTGTTCCTCGGCGGCGACAACGTTGATCTCAATCTTCTTCAATCCTGCTGCTTCAAGCCAGCGATGCAAATCACCTTCCGCAAAACCAAGCCAGCGGTCGCCGTAGAGTTCGCGGGCTTTGTCGAATTTGTGCGCGAGCAGGTCGAGGATCAAAATCTGTCCGCCGGGTTTGAGCAGTTTTGCTGCGCTCACCAACGCTGCCGCCGGGTCTTCGGCGTGATGCAACGCCTGACTCAAGATGACGAGATCAACACTTGCGGTTTCGATTGGCGGGTTCTGCAAATCGCCTTGGCGGAACTCGAGATTCTTCAAGCCGTTTTTCTTTGCCTTCTTAGCACCGAATTCCACGATCTTTTCCGAGTTGTCCACCGCGATGACTTTCTTGCAGCGGCGCGCGAGCAGTTCGCTTAACAGCCCTTCGCCCGCGCCGAGATCGGCAACGGTGATCGCGGGCAGCATCCGCAGCAGAAGATGCCCGAACGCCTGCCACGAACGCCCCGGCCCATACACGCGATCAAATCGCCCTGCGACTTGATTGAAGAAAACCTGCGCCTGCTCTTTGCGCCGGGCGAGCACGCGCTTCAAATTGATCTCGTCGTGCGAATGTTCCGGCAGTTCCTTCGCACCACGGATGGCGAGTTGGATGAACTCACTTGCTACGGAATCTGCGAATTCATTGAGTTTGTAAAACGTCCGTTTGCCTTCGCGCCGCGCGGAAACCATTTCGCAATCCGCCAGCAGGCCGAGGTGCGTGGAGATGCGCGACTGGCCGAGGCGTGTGACTTCCTGAAGTTCGTTCACGGAAAGTTCATCGCGCTCCAGCAACGCGACGATGCGGATGCGAGTCGGGTCGGAGAGTGCGCGGAGGGATTTTAGAGTTGAGGACATTTTTTCCCTAGAGACTGGTTGTTATCGTTAAGACGCGCGCGGTTTTTCGCATGGGCAGACTCTTGCAGAACCACTCCGCATCTTCAAGCACGCGTCCGCCAAACTTTTCCAAAAATACCGTTTGACGGCTTGTTGTAATGGACGCATCATCAAATCCAGATACGTCAATATGTCATTGGCAACGATAACTAAACGAGCTAAAAACAAATGAGCAACCGTTACATCTTCTCTTCAGAGTCCGTCGGCGAAGGCCATCCGGACAAAGTCGCTGACACAATCTCCGATGCCGTTCTCGACGCCTGCCTCGCGCAGGACAAGATGAGCCGCGTCGCCTGCGAAACTTATGTGAAGTCCAACATCGCCATCATCGGCGGTGAGATCACCACCAAGGCCAAGCTCGACTTCGTCGCCATCGCCCGCAAAGCCATCCGCGAAATCGGTTACGTGAACGACGACGATGTGTTTCACGCCGACAAGGTGTTCGTCAACGTCATCGTGACCCAGCAGTCTCCCGACATCGCGCAAGGCGTGGATGCGACGAAGGCCAAAGGCAAGAAGACTGCGAAGCAAGGGGCAGGGGATCAAGGCTTGATGTTCGGTTACGCGTGCAACGAAACCCGCGAACTCATGCCTGCGCCGATCATGTTCGCGCATCGTCTCGGTCGCGAGTTGACCAAGCTTCGCAAAGCCGGTGCTGCCGCGTGGCTCCGCCCCGATGCGAAGTCGCAGGTCTCGGTCGTCTATGAAAACGACAAGCCCGTCGCAATTTCAAACGTCGTCATCTCCACGCAACACGCGGACAAAATCAACGGACGCGAAGTCAGCCATGCCGAGATCGAGAAGTTCTGCATCGAGAACGTCATCAAAAAAGTTCTCCCCACTCGCCTGCTCACCAAGCAGACTGAATTCCTCATCAACCCGACCGGCCGTTTCGTCGTCGGCGGTCCACAAGGCGACACCGGTTTGACCGGACGCAAGATCATCGTGGACACCTACGGCGGCATGGGCCGTCACGGCGGCGGCGCGTTCTCCGGCAAAGACCCGACGAAGGTGGATCGCAGTGCCGCTTACATGGGCCGCTGGGTCGCGAAGAACATCGTCGCGGCGGGACTCGCCACGCGTTGCGAACTTCAATTCGCCTACGCCATCGGCCATCCTGACCCGGTCAGTGTCCACGTCGAGACGTTCGGCACAAACACCGTTGCTGACAGCAAAATCATCCACGCCGTCAATCGCGTGTTCAGCTTCCAGCCGTCGGACATCATTGATCAACTCAACTTGCGTCGTCCGATTTACAGCAAGACCACGAACTACGGTCACTTCGGTAAGAACGATAAAGCCCTGACTTGGGAAGCCACGGACAAGGTCGAAGCGTTGAAGAAAGCTCTCGCTTGAATTAACTTCGCGCCATGAAACACATCATTGCCGTTCAAGCTTTGCCGGATCACAAACTGAAACTCCGTTACGACGACGGGGTGGAAGGCGTTGTGAATCTTTCGGCGGAAGTGGGCAAGGGTGTGTTCAAGGCGTGGGAAGACCCGCAACATTTTGAGGCGGTAAAAATCCAGCACGATGGACGCTCGCTGGAGTGGCCGGGTGAAATTGATCTATGCGCCGATGCGCTCTATCTGGAAATCACCGGCATGACAGTTGAACAATTGTTTCCCAATTGGAAACAGGAACACACTCATGCCTGAAGTCAGCCGGTTCTACGGCATCAGCATTATTCTCTATCCTCGTGAACATCCGCCCGCCCATTTTCACGCGCTCTATGGCGACGACGAAGCCGTCTTCGATATTGCGACGCTTCGGATTCTCCAGGGTTCGCTCTCGAATCGCAGCCGCAGCCTCGTTCTCGAATGGGCTGCTTTGCATCGGGACGAGCTTTTTGCAGCATGGGACAACCTCCGCGCCGGACAGAACCCCGGCAAGATTGCTCCGCTCGAATAACATTTAACCGACCCACAACAACAACTCTCAAAACTCTAAAAAATATGGCTACGATAAAACTGTCCCCACCCCGCCGCACCGTTGTCAAATCGAACGGCAACGGCAAAACCAACGGCGTCCTCGCTGAAGTCAGCGCAACCTTCGCTCAATACGCCGCGCAGACGCCTGCTGGCAAAAACTACATCGTCCGCGATTTCTCGCTCGCCGAGTGGGGTCGAAAAGAACTCAACGTGGCCGAGCACGAAATGCCCGGCTTGATGTCCGTTCGCAAAAAATACGCGAAGACAAAACCGCTCAAAGGCGTGCGCATCACCGGTTCGTTGCACATGACGATCCAGACCGCCGTCCTCATCGAAACGCTTGTCGCCCTCGGTGCGAATGTGCGTTGGGCGAGCTGCAACATCTTCTCCACGCAAGATCACGCGGCCTCCGCCATCGCGGCGACCGGCACGCCGGTGTTCGCGTGGAAGGGTGAGACGCTCGAAGAATATTGGGAGCTTACGCTCAAGGCGATTTTGTTCCCCGGTGACAAAGGCCCGGAACTCGTCGTTGACGATGGCGGCGACGTGACGCTCTTGATTCACAAAGGTTATGAATTGGAAAAAGGCAGCAAGTGGGCCTACGAAACCAAGGGCGATAGCCACGAAGTTTCCGTCGTGAAAGCGTTGCTCCGCCGTCTCGCGAAAGAGAAGCCCGGCCTCTGGACGCGCGTCGTCAAAGATTGGCGCGGCGTTTCCGAAGAGACGACCACCGGTGTGCATCGCCTCTATCAGATGAAAGACGCTGGCACGTTGCTCGTGCCCGCAATCAACGTGAACGACTCCGTCACCAAATCGAAGTTCGATAATCTCTACGGCTGCCGCGAATCGTTGGCCGACGGCATCAAGCGCGCCACCGACGTCATGCTCGCGGGCAAGGTCGCCGTCGTCTGCGGTTATGGCGATGTGGGTAAAGGCAGTGCGGCTTCGCTTCGCGCCTATGGTTGCCGGGTGATCGTCACTGAAATTGATCCCATCAACGCGCTGCAAGCGGCGATGGAAGGATTCCAAGTCAACACCATCGAAAGCACCCTCGGCGTTGCCGACATCTACGTCACCACCACTGGCAATTGCGACATCATCACCGTTCAGCACATGCTCGCGATGAAGGATCAAGCCATCGTCTGCAACATCGGCCACTTCGACAACGAGATCCAAGTGGACGCGTTCAAGAAAGTCAAAGGCGTGCGGATCGAAAACATCAAGCCGCAATACGACCGCTACTATCTGCCCGGCAACAAGAGCATTTACATGCTCGCCGAAGGACGCCTCGTGAACCTCGGTTGCGCCACCGGCCATCCGAGTTTCGTGATGAGCAACTCGTTCACGAACCAGACGCTCGCGCAGATTGATCTCTGGGCGAACAAGGACAAATACGAGAAGTCGGTCTATCGCCTCTCGAAGAAGCTCGACGAAGAAGTCGCGCGTTTGCACCTTGAAAAGATCGGCGTGGTGCTGACCAAGCTGACCAAGGCGCAAGCCGATTACCTCAACGTGCCGCTGGACGGCCCGTATAAGCCGGAACACTACCGCTACTAAAAATCCTTCTTCGCAACATTTCACAGGCGCGTCAGCAATGACGCGCCTTTTTTTCTCAAGCACTAGCTGGGGTGTTTGAAGCGGCATTGGGTCTGGCGGTGGCTTTGTCGGGCCGCCGCCGTTTCCACTCCGAAGCGCGTCTTGACGCGATGGCGCTTCACGATAGCCTACGCTTCCTGCGTCAATCAGTTGCCGCACGCGATACAAAACAGATGTCATCCAGCCCTCACACGTCCAAAAAGAAAGTCGAACACGGCGAGATCGCCGCGCAGCTTCGTGCCGCTGCCGAGTTGTTGGAAAAAGCGGCGGCGAATCGCGAAGTGTTGGGGCAACTCTCGCAGGAAGAGCGCACCCGTTTGCTCAAAGCGGCGGGAGACATCTATTGCCCGGACGTGCGTGAACGTCGGCGACTTGTCAAAGCCATGTCGCGTCAGCGAAAGAATGATCGCGCGGATCGTGTCCAGTCGGTGTTGAACGAAACGGGCATCCGCACGTTGCGTCGCAAGCCCGTGTTCACCACGCCGAATCTTCCTCCGCCACCAGCCATCGAGCCGCAGGAAGTAGAGAACGATTCTGATTTTCGCGACGTGATCGAGCCGCAGAACTGTTACATCTGCAAGCAGGATTACTCCACGATCCATTTTTTCTACGACCAGCTTTGTCCCAAATGCGCGGATCTAAATTTCTGCAAGCGCACTGAGTCGGCGGATTTGCGTGGGCGGGTGGCTTTGCTCACGGGTGGTCGTGTGAAGATCGGTTATCAGGCAGGCATCAAGCTGCTGCGTGCGGGAGCGCAACTCATCGTCACAACGCGTTTCCCGCGCGACTCGGCGATGCGTTACTCGCAAGAGCCTGACTTTGCCGATTGGGGACATCGTCTGGAAATCTTCGGGCTTGATCTGCGGCACACGCCGAGTGTGGAGGCGTTTTGCCAGCACATGAAGCAGAAGTACACGCGGCTGGACTTCATCATCAACAACGCGTGTCAGACGGTGCGGCGTCCGCCGGATTTCTACGCGCACATGATGGCGGATGAGAACAAAGCGTTGCATGCGATGCCGGAGAATGTTCGCCATCTGGTCGGCGCGTATGAAGGTTTGCGAGGTTATCACATTTTACCAGAAGGCGGGACGGCTCGCGGGGACGCTCGCCCCACCAGCGAGTTGCTTGATCAGAGGCTTTCTGAAGTGGCGGGACTGACTCATGCGGCGGAGTTGTCGCAAGTGCCGTTGTTGCCGGAGGAGCTTGCGGCGCAGAAGGCGTTGTTCCCCGAGGGGAAGCTCGATCAAGATTTGCAACAGGTGGATTTGCGCGCACACAACTCCTGGCGGATGCGGATGCACGAAGTTCCCGCCGTTGAACTGCTGGAGGTGCAACTCGTGAATGCCGTCGCGCCGTTCATCCTCAATGCGCGACTTAAGCCGCTGCTGATGCAAACGCCGGAGCGCGACAAACACATCGTCAACGTCTCGGCGGTGGAAGGGCAATTTTACCGGAAGTTCAAGACCACGCGCCATCCGCACACAAACATGGCCAAGGCCGCGCTCAACATGATGACGCGCACCGCCGCAGCGGATTATCACGCGGACGGCATCCACATGAACGCCGTGGACACGGGCTGGGTGACGGACGAAGACCCGGTGCATATCGCCACGCGCAAGGTGGCGGAGCATCGCTTTCATCCGCCGCTGGACATCGTGGACGGCGCAGCGCGGATTGTTGACCCGATCATCGCGGGTATCAACAGCGGCGAACACCTCTGGGGGAAATTTCTGAAAGACTACACGCCGACGGATTGGTGAGCGTTAGGAAATTGGGAAGTCTTTTCAGCCTATCTCCGTATTATGCTGCGCCCGGTGCGAACTCCCCACGCCCGGCTTTCCGAAACAACAACGCCGACCCGGCAAACAGCATGACGAAAAACGCATTCAGACCAAACCCCCTCAATTCAGGCGGTGTCCAGGAGGCAACCTGAGGATTTCGAGTAATCAGTATAATCAGCGCGACCGCCAGGACCAAGGCTTGAGCGAGCGCGGTGGCGAACAAGGCGCGTGCCATGCCATTTGGCTGCAAGCGCGCCACGGCGGCACCGATGCCCCCGACAATGGGCACCCCGAAATACATCATGGCGGCAGGAGTGACGTCGGCCATTTGTACGAAGTTCACCCAGGCGAGAAGGAACGCCGCCGCAAACGCAATGCCGACGGCGGCTCTGTAGGCGATTGCGTCCCTGTTCCGTGTTACCAACTGGTATGTAAGACCCATGCTGAAGAGGAGCGTGCCGAGCAAAACAAAGGTGCCAGGAGGCCAGTTCCATCCATCGACGAAACGGTTCCCCAGCAAGGGTATCAGCAGGATGAGCGCTGTGATTAATGCCGGGCTCTTCCAGAGGCTCCTGCGCCGTCCACCGCCGTCATTCGTCCTTCCTGCCACCGTCTTGTCCCAGTGCATGTTTGTGTTCATTGGTGTTCTAATCTTTGCATTAGCGGATTCAAGTGGCTAACGCAACTTGGTTAACGCATTGGCGTCCGGTCATCCGGTCAGTGTGTGATTACAAACGGGTGAGGGTAAAGAATCGTCGTCGTCGTCGTCGGATTTGTTGTTTAATTGCGAGGACGACGACGAGGACGAGGAGGAGCATTCCATCAAGCATAGCCTCACCCGACTTTAATCACACCCCCAGTTCTAGCACAGAAATAGTTCTGGCGGGAGCGGGCGGGTTTTTGCATTGTTCCGCCAGTAGTTCGGGTTTCACTTTTATCATCACCAAGAAATAAATCATGCAACCAACTGGCGACATCGCACTCATCGGTCTGGCCGTCATGGGCCAGAACCTCATCCTCAACATGAACGACCACGGCTTCACCGTCGTGGCTTACAATCGCACCACTGAAAAAGTGGACGCGTTTCTTGCGAACGAAGCGAAGGGCACGAAAGTCATCGGCGCGCATTCCATCGAGGAGATGGTTTCCAAACTCAAGACGCCGCGTCGCGTCATGATGCTCGTCAAGGCTGGCAAGCCCGTGGATGAATTTATTGATCAACTCCTCCCGCATCTCTCGCCCGGCGACATCATCATTGACGGCGGCAACTCGTTGTTCGACGACACCGCGCGGCGCGTGAAACTTTGCGAGAGCAGGGGTTTGCTCTTCGTCGGTACCGGTGTGAGCGGTGGTGAAGAAGGCGCGCGTCGCGGCCCAAGCATCATGCCCGGCGGCTCGCCCGCAGCGTGGCCGCATGTGAAGGCGATTTTCCAAGGCGTCTCGGCAAAGGTGGATGGCGGTGTGCCGTGTTGCGATTGGGTGGGCGAAGGCGGCTCAGGCCATTACGTGAAGATGGTTCACAACGGCATCGAGTATGGCGACATGCAGTTGATCTGCGAAGCCTACAACATCATGAAGACCGGTCTCGGCATGAGCGCGGACGAGATGCACGAAGTTCTCAAGGAATGGAATCTTGGTGATCTCGACAGTTACCTCATCGAGATCAGCCGCGACATTCTCGCTAAGAAAGACGAGGACGGCTCGCCGCTCGTGGACAAGATTCTCGATACCGCCGGACAAAAAGGCACGGGCAAGTGGACGGTCATCAATTCTCAAGACCTTGGCATTCCCATCACGCTCATGGCGGAAGCCGTTTTTTCCCGCTGCATCTCGGCGTTGAAAGAAGAGCGTGTGAAGGCAGCGCGAAAATTGAAAGGCCCACGCCCGAACCTTACCAGCATTGCTGCAAATCCCGCGCGGAAAAAGCAGTTCATCGAAGACATCAAGAGCGCGCTCTATGCGTCCAAGATCGTCAGCTACGCTCAGGGTTACATGCTCATGCGCGCTGCGGCCAAGGAATACAAGTGGAACTTGAACTACGGCGGCATCGCGTTGATGTGGCGCGGTGGCTGCATCATCCGCTCGCGCTTCCTCGGCAAGATCAAGGAAGCCTACGACAATAATCCCAAGCTCTCGAACCTGATGCTTGACGATTATTTCCGTGGCGAGATCAAGAAGGCGCAAAAGGGTTGGCGCAACATCGTGGCGACGGCAGCGAAGAAGGGGATTCCCGTTCCCGCGTTCAGCACCGCACTGGCGTTCTACGATCAATATCGCTCGGCGGTGTTGCCCGCGAACTTGCTCCAAGCGCAACGCGATTACTTCGGCGCGCACACCTACGAGCGAGTGGACAAACCGCGCGGCGAATTCTTCCATACGAACTGGACGGGTCGCGGCGGCACGACGAGCAGCAGCACTTACAACGTGTGAGGTAAGGGAGGAAAACATTTCAGCGGCGCGGAGCAATCCGCGCCGTTTTTTATGTCGGTACAGAACAAAAATCACCTTAGACAGAAATTTTTTCAAAAAATTGTTGCGGGCGAATGTTTGTTTGCTACTCTCTGCGCCCCGTTTCCCTTTGAGGGAGAGGGTTGAAACAAACAGACAGTAAACTAGACAATTGTTCTTTGTATGGCTGGACAACGCATTCGTATTCGTCTCAAGGCCTATGACTATCGCGTCATAGATCAGTCGGCTCGGGAAATCGCCGACACCGTGAAGCGCACTGGCGCTCGCGTCGCAGGCCCGATCCCGCTCCCCATCCGCGTCGAACGCTTCACCGTGTTACGCTCACCTCATTGCGACAAAAAATCGCAGGAGACTTTTGAGCAACGCACCCACAAGCGTCTCATTGACATCATTGATCCGACCGCCAAGACGGTGGACGAGCTTAAGAAGCTCAACCTCCCGGCCGGTGTGGATATCACCATCAAGATTTGACCCTCAACGATTTCACATCATGCCACTCGGACTAATAGGAAAAAAACTCGGACACACGCGCGTCTATGACGCCAGCGGTGTGTTGCATCCGGTCACGGTCGTCCTCGTCGGGCCGAACCGCGTGCTTCAGGTCAAGACGCAGGCCAGCAAAGACGGCTACAACGCCGTGCAGCTCGGCTTCGATGACCAAAAGGAACAGCGCCTCACCAAACCGTTGCTCGGTCACATCAAGAAACACAGCGGTGTCGCGGTCAAGCGCATCAAGGAATTCCGCAACTTCTCCAAGGACGTGAAGCCCGGCGAAGTCGTCGGCGCGACATTGTTCGCTCCTGGTGACTACGTGGATTGCATCGGCACCACGAAGGGTCAGGGCTTTGAAGGTGTTATGAAACGCCATCATTTCGCGGGCGGTCCTGCGTCGCACGGCGCGAAAGGTTGGAAGCGCCGCTCCGGCGCGATCGGCCAGCGTTTGTTCCCTGGCACAGTCATGCGCGGCATGAAGATGCCCGGTCACATGGGTCAAGTCACCCGCACCACGCAAAACTTGGAAGTCATCCAGGTTCGTGACACCGACAATCTTTTGTTGATCAAAGGATCGTTCCCCGGCGCGGAAGGCGATTATGTCGTCATCCGTGAATCCAAGAAACGTCCGAAGGGTTGGAAGCCAGCAGTGGCTGTGACCGTCGGCAAGAAAAAATCTGAAGCCAAAGCAGCTCAGGCAGCCTCTGCCGCCGCCGCCAAGAAATAAGGAACAGCCATGAAACTCTCTGTCAAAAACACTCAAGGCAAAGCTGCCGGTGAACTCGAAGTGAAATTCGAGATGATCGAAAACGGACGCGGCACACAAGCCGTTCACGACACCGTCACCGCGTATCGGGCCGCCCAGCGTATGGGCACGGCTTGCACGAAGACCGTCGGTGATGTCTCCGGCTCTAACAAGAAACCGTGGAAGCAAAAAGGAACTGGTCGCGCTCGCGCTGGCTCGAACCAGTCACCGCTCTGGCCGGGTGGTGGCGT
>JAYUAV010000212.1:0-4883 GCA_043741175.1 Verrucomicrobiota bacterium | reverse complement strand
CCTCCTGTTAAGCTTCCCCTGAAAAGCGAAAGGGCCAGACTTTCGTCTGGCCCTCTAACCTGAGAACAAATCTATTTCAATCGCTCAATTCAAAGTTGTCTTTCGGCGGCGCTGCAGTTTTACGCCTTACAACACACACGGTAACTTTCTGCAAATTTGCGTCCAACAACGCTGTCATCTTACAACAGGTTCTTTTTGCGAACAGTCCCCATTACGGGGGACGTTGTCCCCCACGGGGGACAAAATCCTTAGAAACAATTGATTTTATTGAGTTTTATCAGCGGCGCAACGCCTTGGCCACTGCCTCGGTTCGCGTGCGGACATGGAGCTTTTCGTAGATGCGGCGGATGTAAGTGCGGACGGTCTCGAAGCTGATACCGAGTTTGTCGGAAATTTCTTTGTACATGAAACCCTGGCTGAGAAGATTCAGAACTTCCTGTTCACGCGGGGAAAGTTCCGCCTCAGCTTCCGCTGGCGCAGCACTCGGTCTTGCTTGGAAAGATTGAACCACCTTCCGCGCGATGTGTGTGGACATCGGCGAGCCGCCATTCAACACGTCACGGATCGCATCGAGAATCTCCGCGCTCTTGGAACGCTTGAGCAAATATCCAGCAGCACCAGCAGCGAGCGAGTTGAAAATATTCTCCGTGTCCTCGTAAGCCGTAAGCATTACCACCTGAGTATTCGGCAGAATCTGTTTCAACTTCCGCACGCACTCGACGCCGTTCATGCCGGGCAGATTGATGTCCATCAACACGAC
Organism: Verrucomicrobiota bacterium; assembly: GCA_043741175.1. GTDB lineage: Bacteria > Verrucomicrobiota > Verrucomicrobiia > Limisphaerales > JADLHS01 > JADLHS01. Next base: position 4,123 of record JAYUAV010000212.1, on the reverse strand, counting down.
GTCGGGTTTCTCGTTTGGGATGGCGGCAAGTCCGGCTTCCGCGCTCGGATGCTGGCCGAGACATTCAAAGCCCTCGGAACGAGAGATCATCTTCGCGAGCGTGGTCCGCAACTGTTCGTTGTCTTCGACGATTGAAACTTTGATGGCCATGTGGTGTCAGCGTTTGGTGATGGGCGATGTCAGGCGCACGATTGTTCCGCGTTCGTCGCCGGGCTTCATCACGAATGTTCCGCCGACATCTTCCATGCGCTTGCGCATGTTGCGCAATCCATTTCTGCCGGTCTTCTTGGCGGCGTCGCCCGGACCTTTGCCATCGTCTTCGATCTCGATGGTGAACTTGTTCGCGTCCAATCGCAGGCGGATTTTCACTTCGGTCGCCTTCGCGTGCTTGACCACATTGTTGACTGATTCTTTGAACGCGAGGAAGACATTGTGCCGCAAGTCAGGCGCGATGTTCGCATCAGGCAATTGCGCCGGCACATCCAGCCGGTATCGCAAATCCGCCAGCGCGAGATAATCCTGCGCATATTTACACGCGTAAGTCACCAAACCTTCGAGCGTGTCGTTGGAGGGATTCGCCGCCCAAACGATTTCGTCCAGCGCAGTGGAAGTCTCCCGCGCAGTCCGACAAATCTGCTGCGCGTGCGACTCGATTTCCCCCGGCAGATTCTTGTCGCTCTCCACCATTTCGCCGAGCAACGCCACCTGCGTCAGGTTCGCGCCGAGTTGATCATGCAGATCGCGCGCGATGCGGGAGCGTTCTTTTTCCAGCGCCTCTTGCTGCCGCAACAACGCCAGTTGCCGCTGAAGTTTTTGCGTGGAGATGAAATACACGATGCCAATGATGCTGCCCGTCAACATCAGCACGGCGATGGTCTGAAACCACCACGTCTTCCAGAACGGTGGAAGCACCTCGATGCTCACACTCGCCGGGCGCGAATTCCAAACACCGTCTTCGTTGCACGCTTTGACGAGGAAGCGATACCGACCGTGTTTCAACTTGGTGAACTGCGCCATGCGGACTTCCGTTTCATTCCACTTCGACTGGTGGCCTTCGAGTTGGTATTTGAACCGCGCGCGATCCGATGAAGCCAGATTCAAGCTCGTGAAACGAATCTCCAACAACTCACTGCTCGCAGGGATCACGATGTCGTTGCTCCACTTCACTTGGAACGGATTTTCTCCCTGCGATTCGCCATCCACAAGCACTGACTCGATATGCACCAGCGGCGGATTCGTATTGAACGACAGTTGCGCTGGGTTCACCACCACCAACCCGCGCGTCGTTGGAAACCACAGCCGCCCGTCTCTCGTCCGGCACGCCGCTGGTTGCGAGCCTGTGGTGCATTCCTTGGTGAGTAAGCCATCCGCTTTGCCGAAAGTCCTGACGTGAACGGAATTTGTCCTCGCATCGGGCCGCGTCGCAGCGAAAACAGTTAGCGCCCGCTTCTCGACTCGCATCAGTCCTTCGTTTGATCCGATCCACAACGAGCCGAGTCCGTCCTCGATGAGATATGTGATGCTGTTGCCTGCCAGCCCTTCGCGCCGTGTGAACCGCGTCCATGCGCCATCGTGAAATCTTCCCAACCCGCCTCCCGATGTGCCCACCCACAAGACGCCATCCGCGTCTGTCAGCAACGCCGTCACAGAATCGCTGGGTAATCCGCCAGGAGATTGACGGATTTGAGTGAACGTGCCGTTTTGAAAACGCGCCAGCCCGCCTCCGTCTGTTCCGATCCACAAGATTCCTTGCGCATCTTCCGCAATCGCCCGAACCGCGTTGCCCGGCAACCCATCGCGCTTAGAGAACGATTGCCACGATTTTCCATCCCAACGCGCCAGCCCGTTCTCTGCGCCAACCCAGAGATTCGTGGCGCGATCTTCAAACAAAGCCGAGACCAACAGTTCCTTCGTGCCGGGCACGAGTTGAAAACTTTCTCCAACGCGTCGGAACAATCCGCCGTTATTGATGCCGCCCGCCCAGACGGTTTGATGTTTGTCCACCAGCACGGCGCGTATAAATGGATTCATCAAACCCTGCGCCGGTCCGAACTGCTTTGAAACATCTCTCTTTGAGTATTTCACCGCGTCCGTGTTGACCGTGTCACCGTTCAACCCGATCCACAGCCCGCCGCTCGCATCTTCTGAGACGGACTGCACTGTTTTGCCAATCGTGTCGGGATGCAGCGTGAACATCGAAGCTCGCACGCGATTCAATCCGCCGCCGTTTGTTCCCACCCACAACCAACCTTCGTCATCCACCCACAGCGACAACACGCCGTTGTGATTCAAGTCAGGACTCGCGATACGCGTCACGCTTCCATCGCGACCATAGCGGAACACTCCATCACCATGAGTTCCCACGAAGAGATTTCCCGCCGCATCCTCACACACCGCAGTCACCGGCGTGGGCGTCTGTTTCCATTGATACGCTCCGAAGTCATGCACCCCGCCTCTTGCATCCACCTTCGCGATCCGCCCATCTGAAAACCTCCAGCAACCCCCTTCGCGACTTGCCGCCATGAAATCCAACTGCCCCGGCAAATTCATCCGTTGCAATTGCAATGTGAATTTCTTTGCGCGGACATCCGACGCCACACGAGAAAGCGCGCCCGGCGTCCCGATCCAAACCTCGCCCGATTTCTCCGACGCCACCCAGCGGCAACCACCGCCTCCGAGACCTTCTGGCAACCATTCATCCAACTTCACACCATCCCGAAAGCGCGACAACCTTCCGTCCGCCCAGCACAACCACATCGCCCCAGTCACATCTTCACACGCAGAAATCAGCCGCGATCCAATCCCTTCGCCCGGCAGCATCACCGACATCTCACCCTCACGGATCAACGCCACGCCGTTTTTTTCCGTTCCCACCCACAAACCGCCACGACTGTCCTCAAACAAAAAAATCACCGTCATGCTCCCCATCGGATCAAATACCTCCGCCTTGATCCCATCGAAACGCACGAGTCCCTTCATCGTGCCGAGCCACAGATAACCATCCCGCGTCCGGGCCATCGCGATCACAGAACTTTGTGGGAGCAACTCGCTCCGCTCCGTGTTCCAGGTGATGAGCGTGTTCGTGCCTGTCGGAATAGTTTCCGCCGCGCGGACAAAGCACGTCGCGCCGCCACCGAGCAGCAACGCGAGCGCGATGATCCAAAAACGATTCGGCATGGCGGAATGGTTGGAAGATGCGCGCTTCAAGTAAAGCGGATTGATGGCCTGGCTGTCACATGGTTAGGTCTTTGCAGGAGAAAAGTTCATCCACGCCAGCCTCAACGCATTCCCGATCACGATCAGATCAGACAATCCCATCGCAGCTGCGCACAGCACAGGACTCATGAAACCTAACGCCGCGAGCGGAATCGCCGCTGCGTTGTAGAAAAACGCCCAGAACAGATTCTGTTTGATCGTCCGCAACGTCGCCCGCGCCAACGCCAACGCCTCCGGCACAGCTTCAATGTCTGACTTGAGCAAAACAATATCCGCCGCGCCGCGCGCCACATCACTCGCCCGACTGACAGCGATGCCGAGATCGGCCTGCGTCAACGCAGGCGCGTCATTGATGCCGTCGCCGACAAATGCCACACGCTCGCCTTTAGACTGAAGACGTTTGATGAACTCCGCCTTCTGCTCCGGTCGAACTTCGGCAAAAATATTCTCCGGCACGATGCCGACCTGTTTCGCGATGCCCGCCGCCGTGAGCGCGTTGTCTCCCGTGAGCAGAAAAGTTTTTAGTCCCTGTTGCTGCAATCGCGTCACGACTGCCCCCGCTCCCGGCTTCAATACGTCTCTTACTGCGAACAATCCGGCCAATTCCTTTTCAATCGCCAAGCCCACCACCGTCGCGCCCTGCGCTGACCAATCGGCGATAAACCTTTCTCCCATTGCCAGGCCCACGCCGCATTCTTGCATCCAGCGTAACGAACCAAGCCTCGCCATCCGCCACTCTCCATCCGGCATCCTCGTCTTCGCTTCGACTCCAGCCCCGGGAACTTCGCGCCAATCCTGCAAGTCCACTTTGCCTGTCTCCAATCGCGCAATGGCCTGACTCACCGGATGCGTTGAATTGAGCGCCAACCCCGCCGCCAAAATTCTGACTTCCGACTTCAGACCTCCG
>JAYUAV010000211.1:0-3292 GCA_043741175.1 Verrucomicrobiota bacterium | reverse complement strand
CACCTCCGCCGTCACACCTCTTTCATCCCTCAACGTTACACGCCCACGCCTCTCCCACTGATACCCTGTAGTTCTCCGGAGAATTATGGCGGACGGTTCCGACACTCATTTTACGTGACGATTTAACTCTTCTTTCTCCGCGCGCCTGCGCCAGTAATTCGCGAGGATCGAGCCACTGATGTTCATCCACGGACTGAAGATAGCCGCCGCGAGCCCCATCGTGCCGAGCATGTTCATCGAGTTCGCAATCGCCGCAGCCATGCCGCCGTTTTGCAACCCCACTTCAAACGACACCGAACGCGCGGAACTCTTGTCCAGCTTGGCCAGCCGACTGAACCAATAGCCAAACGCATAGCCCGCCGCGTTGTGAATCACTGATGCTAGGAACAACAGCGCGCCGACTTTCACCAGGTTGTCGCGACCCGCCGCCGTCGTCACCAGCGTGAAATACACAATGCCGAACATCGAGAACACCGGCATCCATCGCTCGATGCGCGCGAATCGTTTCACGAATTCGTGGTAGATCAAACCCGCGATGACCGCCGCAAGGAGGAAGCCAAAGATCGTGGCGAGCGCGATCATTCCTTCACTCGAACCAGATTTGATTCTCGCCCAGCCACCGCCCGCGAGAAACACCAGCCACACCAAACCAAACACCGCGATTCCATGCACAATCTTGCGCCCGCGTGGCGCGGCAGATTTGAGGTAGTCGTGCAGCAGCGCCGCGCCAATCGGCACGAGCACCACCTCAATGATGTCCATCGTCATCTTCAGCACCGACACCGTCACCAGTTCACCCGCCAGCCATTGCATCAAGCGCGGCGTCATCAGCGGCGCGATCATGGTCGTGATCGCGGTGACCGTGACCGATAGCACGAGATTCGATCTCGCGATATAAGCCATCACATTCGATGCCAGTCCGCTCGAACACGAGCCGATCAAAATAATTCCCGCCGCAATTTCCGGCTCGAAGTGAAACAACCTCGTGAGTCCATAACCCACCAGCGGCATCACGGAAAAATGGCAGAGGATTCCGACCATTACGCCGCGCGGCGTCTTCACGATAACCGTGAAATCTTTCAGACTCATCTGCGTGCCCATGCCGAACATCACGAATTGAATGATGACCAGCATCAGCCATTTGTCGCGCAGGTTAAAGTCGCCCCATTTCAAAAACGCCTGTGGAAAAACCATCGCTGCCGTCACCGCTGCAATGATCCACGCCGTGAACTGGTAGCCGCGAAAGTTTTTGGTGAAACGTAGCCCGATGGCGAACGCGATTGCGGCAATGACTGCGAGGGGTTGCCAGAGTGAAGTCATTTTTGAATTCGTGAAAATTCGTGCAATTCGTGTCTCACAGCACCGTTGCCAGATAATCCACCGCGATGCCCGGACTCGCGAGAATCGGCACACGCTTGTCTGCCGCCGCGAGCGAATCCACCACGCGCGCCATCGAAGCCTGCGCTAGCACGATGACATCCACCTGCTGCGACAACTCCTTCAATGTCACCGCCACCTTCGCGTCGTGCGTCGCTGCGTCGCCGCTCATCAACGCCTCGAACGCGCCTTCACAAAGTTTCGACGTGAGTTCAATCTGCTTTCCAGCGAGTACCGCGCGGCGTTGGATCAAATCCGCCGTCGGCTCCAGCGTCGTTTGTAGTGTGGCGATGACGCCGATGCGTTTGCCTGTTGCAACAGCCTTGTCCGCCATCGGTTGATCCACGCGCAACACCGGCACGCCCATCAACTTCGCGCCCGCCTCCACCGCTGGACCGATGGACGAGCACGTCACCATGATGTAATCCGCGCCCGCCAGTTCGGCGGATTCCAAATAGCCCGCCACACGCCGCGTAATCGTCGCCGTGAGGCTACCCGCCTCGCGAATGCCTTTCACGAGCGAGTCATCCGCGATGTTGAACACATCCACGTTCGGCAACTTCTCTTTGCAGAGTGCCGCGAACACCGGCACGAGCGTCGCCGACGTGTGAATCAACCCGAGTTTCTTGCGTCTCATAAAATCAATTTGCTGTAGCGGCGGTCTATGACCGTCGTCATGGCTGAAGGTCGGCGCTCAAAGAGCGCCGCTACAACCGCGTCTCACAATTTCAAAATAATCCTCCCCGCCAACTTGTCCGCCCTTGAACACCACCTCACGTCCATCAGCGGGCGAATTTGGCGCATGCGCCCGACACAACGGCGCGCCCGGCGTCAGTGGCGCAATCATCTCCAACGCCTCAATCCCCATCGCGCGCGCCGCGTAACTCGATGTATCGCCACCAGCGATGCAGATGCGGCGAACAGCGCTTTGTTCTACGGCGCCGCGCAAGACTTGGCCGAGCGCAGCACCCAGCACTTCTGCCGTGCGACCTTTGAGTTTAGCCGCAATACGTTTATTCGACCCGCTCTTGGTGGAATGAACGATGACGCTGCGGTTGTTTTGGAGAAGCTTTGCCGCCCCAGTCGTCGCGCGCCGGATTTCTGCGGTCGCAGCTTTCGTGTTCGCCAACGCGACAGCGTCCAACGGCACTTCCGCAAAACCATGTTTCAACGCCCACGCAATTTGCCCACTCGTCACCGGCGAGCAACTGCCCGAACCGATGAGTAATTGTTTTGTAGCCGTGGACGTCAGTCCGCGCAAATCAAGTTCGGAGGAATGCGCCGACTGACGTCGGCGGCTACGAGGATTAAATCGCGCCGCCAACGCCGTTTCAATTCCCGACGAGCCGACGGAGTACAAAGGGTGCTTCGTACTGGCAAAGTCTTCTAGCAATTCGCCGATGCGCGCGAGATGTTCCATTGTGAGTGCGTCGAACAAAACTACGTCAGGCTTTTCCGCAAGCAACTTACTGAAGGCGAGGCGGGCTTCTTTCCTCGGCAAGGCAACTTTAAGAATGTCGAACAGCGCGATGCGCTTCCGGGTTTGCCTCGTCAGATGCAGCCGCAAATCCGCTTCCGTCATCGGCGTGACTGGATGCTTGCTAATGGACACATGCCTGTCGAGGCGATGGATTGCGCCCGCGCTGCCAATACCGTAGCGCGCGAAGTGCTGACCGAAAATTGTATAGCGCCCCAGTGCTGGCGCAGCGACGAGCAGCGGAATGAACGACGCAGGGAAAATCTTCGCCGCCACATCCATCGCGCGGCCGATGCTCCCGATGGTTGGCGACGAATCAAATGTGGAGCAAACCTTGTAGTGAACGTGTCGCGCGCCCAGTTTCTTGAGCGCAAGCAACGCTGGTTTGAGTTCACGCTCCATCGCATCCGGTGCGAGCGAACGGGTTTTGCCCGCTAC
>JAYUAV010000210.1:0-4860 GCA_043741175.1 Verrucomicrobiota bacterium | reverse complement strand
GCCGCCGTGCGCGCGCTGCCCAGCAACAGGAACAACACCACCGCCACCAACACGCCGCCGAGCGCCAGCGAATGTTTCATGTTCCGCAACGCCGCCTCGATGAACGTCGCGGGCCGGTGCAGTCGTGGGAAAACCGTGATGCCCTGCTTCTCGAACACCAGTTTCATTTCGTCCAGCGCGGCTTCGAGCGACTTTGTCACCTCCATTGTGTTCGCGCCGTACTGGCTGGACATCGTGAGCAGCACGCCGGTTTTTCCCATGATGACTGTGTCACCGAACTTCGGCTCTGCGCCCTCGATCACGCGGGCCACGTCCTTGAGCCGCACGCTGAAACCGTTCGTGTGCGAGACCACCACTTCGCCGAGCTGCTCTGGCGTGAGCGATTGTCCCTCGGTCTGAATCGTGATGCGTTGGTTGCTCGTCTCGACGTAGCCCGCGCCCATCACCGCCGTGGACACACGCGCGGCGGCCAACACATCGGACAGCGCAAGGTCATACGCGCGCAACCGTTCCGGCAACACCTGGATCTGCAACTGCCGCACTTCGCCCCCAAACATGCTGCACTTCGCCACGCCGGAAACAGAAAGCAATCGCGGCTTCAACGTCCAGTCTGCGAACGTCCGCAGTTCCATCGGCGAAAGTTTTTCCGACACCAGACCGATCTTGAGCAGGTCCATCGTCGAGGAAGTCAGCGGCGTCATGCGCGGCGTCTTCACGCCTGAGGGCAAAGTTCCCGCCGTCTCGACGAGTTGTTCGCCGAGAGTCTGCCGCGCGCGAAACACATCCGTGCCTTCCTTGAACACCACCGTGATGACGGATAAACCCTCGATGGATTCGGAGCGGAGCGATTCCATGTCGCCGAGACCGTTGACCGTCGTCTCAATGGGCCGCGTGACGAGAGCTTCAACCTGTTCCGGCGAAAGCCCCGGAGCTTCCGTTTGAATCGTCACCTGCGGCTGGACGAAATTCGGGAACACATCGAGCTTCGCATTCTTCGCCACATAAAATCCGTACGCGAGCAACACGCACGCGAGCGCGACCACGATGCCACGAAACTTGAGAGAGAATTGGACGAGGGCTTGGAGCATTTGAGAATTAGTCGCCGCTGAGTTGTCCCTTGAGTTCCTCCGACAACAACTGCGCCGCGCCCGTCACCACGATGTGGTCGCTCGCCGTCACCGCCTTGGTCACGAACCATCCGGCGTCAGTCGGATGATCCAGTGCAATTTCCGTCCGCACATAAGCCTCGCCACTACTGTCCGCCACATACACCCAACCCGCGCCGTCTTTCCGCACCACGGCTTCGCGCGGGATGATGATGCCGGGTTGCGCTGGTTGATCGGATTGGATAAACCCCGTCACCGACATGCCCGGAGTGAGCCGTGACGAATTGGTGGAAACCAAAAAGAAATAACCGCGCGCCTGCGTCTGTGGATCAACGGACGGAACTTCTCCGAAGAATTCAGCCTGAACCGACGCCGAACCGACGCCAAGACCAACAATCCGCGCACTGACTGGCGCAAATCTCAAAGCCTCAGACGCCGGCAAATCCACGCGAACCAGAAATGTTCCCCTCGCCCCGACAATCGCGTCCAAGACTGGATTCCATTTTCGCTGCGTTCCCGGCGGCACAACCATCGGCCCGGTCATCTCCGCCATTTTGCCGCCGAAGTTTTTTTGGATCTTGAACCAGACCGCGCCGACATCCGCGCCGTTCTGCCGATACGCTGCCTCCGCTGTTTCAAACGCGCGCTGAGAGGTGTTGTTGTCCTTCTTCAAAACCTTCATCCGCTCCAACTCTTGATGCGAGGTGTCGTAGGTGAGTTGGGCTTTGCCGAGTTCCATGAGCATCTCCGCCAGCGGCGCGGTATCCACCACCCGACCGAAGCCTTTGACCTCCGGCGCGAGTTCCGTGGCCGCGAGCGGCGCGGTCTTCAATCCCATCAACTTCTGTGTCGCCGCATCGAGTGTTATGACGATGTCGCCATTCGTCCCGCGATGGACGTGCGACTCAGGTTCGGTGGATGCGTGTTCTTCAGCAGCAGGCGGAGAGTCCTGCTTTGAGCAACCTGCAATCAGAGCGAGTAACAAACCAAACGCAAGAGCACCCACTGCCAGCCGCCAGCTCTCATTAACACCGGGCTTCAGCCCGGTGTCATCACGCTTACGCGAGGGAAACCGTTTCAACGGTTTTCCGCCAGCGAGGGAAGCCGTTGAAACGGCTCGCATCCCTTCGCCGTCTGCATCACCTGGCTGAAGCCAGGTGCTAATGAGATTTGTTTTCATTCATTCACCTTTCCTTCACGCGGATTGATTTCAAGATACATGGGAGGCGGCGGCGCGATGACCCCTGGCTTCACCTCGAACAACTGCTGCATCGCGTCTTCCAGTTTCCCAAACACCACCTCCGAACGATGACCCGACTCATCGAACAATCCCACACCCGTGAGCCGCTCTAGTTTCACGCCGAGCAGATCGAGCGCGTCCGTCGCGCCCGCGCGCACCTGTGTTTCCATCGCGTGTTCGTGTTGCAACCCCGCGTTCACCGTCGGGATCAAATCGAAATGCCGCTGCCGCACCTGCTGAAAGTTTTGCGCCGCCGCATCAATCTCGGAAATAACCTTTGCCTGCAACGCAGTAAAACGCGCCGCCGTTTCGTCGCGCTTCGCCTTCGCTTCGGCAATCGGGCCTTGATTGCGATTGAGTACTGGCAATTCGAGACTCACGCCGAGCCGCCACTTGTTCGCGCCCTGATCGTATTCATAGTTCGGATTGAAATGGATGTCGGGATATTGCTTCGCGATCTCAAGTCGCAACACAGTCTCGCTCGCATCATATTCGGCGAGCGCAGCAAGCAGATCGGCTCGCGTCAACAACGCACGTTGCTTCGCCTCGGCGAGTTGCTCGTCAGACAACTGCGGCGTGTAGAGCGTCATTTCTTTCGGCGCATTCGTCAGCGCGCGGAGCGGAATGCCGACCGCGTCGGCCAACTGCGCGGCGGCGGCGTTCTCATTTTCCATCGCAATTCCCAATTCCGATTCCAATCTTCCGAGCGCGATCCGAGCAGGCGAAACTTCTGCCGAGGCAATCGCGCCCGCCTTCAATCGCGCCTCCAGCTTCGCGACGATTTGCTTTTGCAGTCCGACTTTTTGTCCGAGCACGCCGGATTGATTTCCCGCGAAACGATACGCCGCGAGCGAGTCGCGCACGGTCGCCCGCACCTGCCACGCCGTTGTGATGAGGTTGAACCGCGCGACAGCGGTGAATTGTTTCGCCTGCGTGACGCGATGTTTGCGTTTGCCCGCCGTTTCAACCGGCCAATCAAATCCGCCCGCCAGCATCCACGGTGTTGCATCAGCAGGATTCGCGGTGAAGCCGGGAGAAAAACTAATCGTTGGATTCGGTCGAGCGCCCGCGCTGATGGCGGCGGCTTCAACCACGTGCCACTGCGCACGAGCCACATCAAGGCTTGGATGATAGTAGTAAGCGGCGAGAGTGAGCGTTTCGAGATTCCATCGCTGCAACGGCCAGTTCGTGAGTGAATGACCAAGATTGTTCTCAATGAAGCCGCGAAGCTTTTCGTCATCGAGCCTGCGCGACTCGAAATTCTCAGCGCGCTCCGCAGCATCAAGCGGCTGCGGTTTGTAGTGAACACAACCTGCGAGAGCCAGAGTTATGGCGAGAAAAAATGTCCTCATGCGAATGCAGATTCCGCATGAAGTGGCAGATAGACGGTCACGATTGTTTTTTGGTTCGGCACGGATTCGATTCGGATGTCGCCAGTGTGCGCGGTCACAATCCACTGGGCAATGCTCAAGCCAAGCCCGCAGCCGTCCACGTCGTTGTTGTGCGACGCTTCGCCGCGATAGAAACGGTTGAACACATTCGGCAAAACTTCCGGTGTAATCCCCGCGCCGGTGTTGGTCACGACGAGTTCGACGCTCGCTGCGTCAGCGCGGCGCAACGCAATCTCCACCGTGCCGCCGGGCTGATTGTATTTGATGGCGTTGTCCGCAAGGTTCAACAGCAACTGCCGCAAGCGATGTTTGTCGCCGCGAATCATCGTCGGCTCGCACGCGGTGAGCCTCACGGAAATGTTCGTGGGTCGGGCGAGGATTTGTGCGTCGGCGAAAACGTCGCGGACGATTTCATCCAACTGCAACGGATCGCGCTTCAACTCGATCTGCCCGGCGTCGGCCTTGGTGAGCAGCGTGAGGCCGTCCACAATTTTCGCGAGACGCTGGATTTCATCAAGTTGGCTGACGAGCCGTTCGCGTTGCGCGGCGGGAAGATTGTTTTCGGACAACGCAGTTTCAAGCTCGCCGTGCAATACGGTAAGCGGCGTCTTGAGTTCGTGTGAGGCGTGCAGGGTAAATTCGCGGATGCGGGCGAACGAGCCATCCAGCCGCGCGGTCATGGCGTTGAATACTTCGGTGAGGCGGTCCAGTTCGTCGCCGTTGCCAGAGCGCGAGAGTTGTTGGTTCAGGTTGCCGTCGTGAATTTTCTCAGCGGCGGCGGTGATGGCAGCCACCGGCGACAATGATTTCCGTATGAGCCACCAACCTCCCGCCAACGCGAGCAACGCCGAAGGAACGCCGCACCAGAAAACGATTCGCAATGTTTCGCCGAGATCGCCTTCATCACTTTCATCCTGTTTGGTGGGCGTGTTTTGCGGATTGGTTCGCGGCTCAAGTGCGAACTCGTGATACATCAGCACCGCCATCGCGAGCAGCGAGACGAACATGATGGCGGCATACAAAGCGGTGAGGCGCGTGCGGATGGTCATAGTGCGATGGTAGGGCGCGTCACTCTGTGCGCGCCGGGCTGATGTCTGGCGATGACGGCGCGCACGGAGTGACG
>JAYUAV010000209.1:0-6096 GCA_043741175.1 Verrucomicrobiota bacterium | reverse complement strand
CGGAAGAGCATCGTCGTCCCGCTCACGATCACGAATGCGACTGAGAGCGAAGTCACCGTCACCGAGATCGGCACGAATGTCGGTTGCATTTATCTGCTCGGCGCGACGCGTTTTAGTGGTGAGGCGTTTCCGGGAACGAAGATCGCCGAAGTCGTTTGGCACTACGCGAACGGGCAGCAACGCCGCACTCCGATTGAATACGCGGTACACGCGCGCGACTGGAGGCGTTCGCGTTACGAGAGTCCCGATCACTTGCCGCATCCGGGCGCGAAGGTGGTCTGGCGCGCGGATGGACGCTCTGACTCGGATCGCAACGCGCGGCTCTATCGTTTCGCACTGGCAAATCCCGATCCTGCGCGCGCGGTCAAGAGCATCGAGTTCGCGACGGCTGGCGCGAATCCGTCGTTGTTCTTCATCGCGCTCACGTTGGATCCGCTGCGTCTGGGTCAACGCCCGGATGATTCGGAAGATTTGGAGGAGGTTGATCCACCGCCTGCGGGACAAATCCAAGTGGTGGTGGTGACGCCGGATGGTTTGCCGCTGGAAACGGCGCGCGTGCGGGCGTTCTTTCTTCAAAAAAAGGATGGCAGTCCAAAATATGTCAACAAGTCGCTGACCACGGATACGAATGGGATGATCGTGTTCAAATTTCCTGACACGATGCCGGAGCGATTGGAGTTATCTGCGTGGGGGGATGACGCGGAATACGGCGGGCGCAAAATGGTTTGGGATACCACCACGGGCGACATCATCCCCGCCAGTTACACTTTCAAACTGGGTGAAGGCATCAGCATCGGCGGCACGGTGGTGGACGAATCCGATCAGCCCATCGTTGGGGCGAAGCTCAGTTTCCATCGCTTCTGGAACAGCAACGAGGAATCCAACAAGAAAGGTGAGCAGGCAGATTATCCGAATAGAACTGTGACCACGGATTTTCTTGGAGTCTGGCAGGCGAAAGGTTTGCCGCCTGAGATGCTGGATAGAATCGGCTTCAATCTCAAGCACCCTGACTTTGTTGAATTTAGCATGAACATCGGTGACAACGAAGCCGAGCAAGCCAAGTTCCGCGCTGGCACGCACAAGATAGTTCTGAAACGAGGATTGATCGTGCGCGGCAGGGTGACCGACGAGAGTGACAATCCAATCAAGGACGCGCAGGTGTGGGCGGGGAAGCAATATTACTCCGGCACGCAGGACACCAAGACGGATGCGAAGGGCGAGTTCAGTTTCCGCAATCTCAAGGAAGAGGCAATCCAGTTCAGCGTGCTGGCTAAGGGACTCAAACCTGAAACTAAAAGCATCACGGTGAAGCCGGGCATGGAGGAGATTGTCTTCAAGCTCGGCAAGGGCAGCGTGATTCGAGGTGTGGTTCGGAACGAGGCGGGCGAAGCTGTTTCTGGCGTGCGGCTCTCTTTAGAAGGTCGTATGAACGACGGCTCACAGGCGTTTCAGTTCGAGATGAAATCGGACAAGGATGGACGGTTCGAGTGGGACGGTGCGCCGGACGAGCCGCAAAAATTTTATGTTGGCAAGGAAGGTTACGAACAGAAACGCGGCGTAACACTGAAGGTAGCTGAAGAAAACGTGGTCACGCTTCGCAAAGGTCGCAAGTTGCAGGGCTGGGTGGTGGACGCGGAGACGGAGAAGCCCATCACAAAGTTTCGGGTGGGGGTCGGGCGGTCGTACGGTGACGACAGATTCAATGCGGATTACCCCGGCATGAAGGATTACTCAAATGTGAATGGCACGTTCACGATGGAACTGAACGAGGAGCAGAGCAACGGCATCAAGGGCGAGGCGGATGATTACGCGGAGAAAGTGGAGAAACTTCCCACCGCCGAGGACGGCGTCATAAAAATCACGTTGCGACTCAAACCCAGCCCGGCGTTGCGCGGCATCTTGGTGGATTCACAAGGTTCACCCGTGGCGGGCGGGACGGTGGCGTTGACCAAAGGCGATTCGATGGGAGGCGGCTCAATCATGCTCCGCAACGGTCGCCTGACCACCTACGATCAAGGCAACAAAGTTACCACGACGGATGCTTCGGGAAATTTCACGTTGCAATCGCCGCCGGAAAGTGGAGGCATGGTCGTCGGATCGGCGTCGGTTGGTTTTGGCGGCGCGCCGGTCGAACAAGTGCGGAGCAGTGGACGATTGATGTTGCAGGGATTTGGTCGCATTGAAGGCACGATCAAAGTCGCGGGCGTGCCGACGGCGGGGCAGCAGTTTTCGTTCAACCTCGCCAACATCGGCGTCTCGTACCAATCGGACGGTTTCGCCAAATCTGATGAGCAAGGGAAGTTCACGTTTGAGAAACTTCCGGCGGGCGAGGGTTCAGTCGTGCGGCTTATCAAGATGACGGAAAACTCCTGGCGACACAGTCACAACACGAGCGTCGCCATTGAACCCGGCAAGACCACGCAAGTCAGTTTCGGTGAAGACGGCGCGGTGATCAAAGGCCGGGTGCATTTGGAAACGCAGCCTGCGGAAGGCGAGAAGCTGACGTTCGATGGAACGCTGATGACCAAGATGCCGCCGATGACCGAAAAGTTTTCCACGCCGGAAGAAATGCAAGCTTACTACAAATCGCCCGAAGGAAAGGAGCAGATGAAGCAGATGAAAAACTACGGCGTGACCATCGGTGCGGACGGAACTTTCTCGATGGATTCCATTCCGCCGGGTGAATACACGTTCACCGTCACAGCGGGCAAACCGGGCGAGGATCGTTGGAATAACAAGGCCGTAGCCAACGGCAGCACCATCGTCACCGTTCCTGAAAACTCCACGCCGTATTCGCCGGTCTTTGTGCCGGATATTTTCCTGAAGCCGGTGCAGAAGCCGTGAGGCGTGGCGGTGGGCATCCTTGCCGCCCGGTAACCGCGACGGTAGTTCTGCGGCGTAAAAAATTGCGGATGTCTCTCGAAAAGTTCGTGCGCGAGTTCCGCCGGGCTGGAAGCCCGACTCAACGGCAGGCAAGATGCCCGCCGCTACAGTTTCGCCAATTCCTCCCGCATCAGAGTTACAAGCGGGCGGATTGTCTTTGCACTGAATTCAAACGGACATCCAGCGGCGGCGAACAATTCCGGCAACGGACGGGAGCCGCCGAGCGCGAGGGCGGTCTTGTAGTCGCGCAGGGCTTTGACCTTGTCGCGCTTGGAGTTCGCCCACACTTGCAAAGCACCGAGCTGCGCGATGCCGTATTCGATGTAGTAAAATGGATAGAGAAAGATGTGGAGTTGCTTGTGCCACAGATTCGCCCGCACTTCCTCGTAGCCGGTCCAGTCCACGTCGCCCGCAAAACGATCCATAAGTTGATTCCACGCAGCGGAACGTTCGTCGCGGCTGTGACCCGGATGCGTGTAGATCCAGTGTTGAAACGCATCCACCGTCGCGATCCAACCCAGCACGCCAATGATGCCCTCCAGATGCGTGCGCCGGGCGCGATTGCCCTCGGCAGGCGGATAAAATTCTTCGATGAATTCGTTGCCGAGCAACTCCATGCTCATCGAAGCCACCTCGCAAAACTCAATCGGCGCGCTGCGGTACGCGAGCAGGTCTTCGTTGCGCGTGGCGAGCGCGTGGAAGGCGTGTCCCGCCTCGTGCAAGATGGTTTCCACATCGCGCTGCTGCCCGACGGCGTTCATGAAGATGAACGGCAACCGCGCCTCGTTGAGCGTGGATTGATAACCACCCGGCGCTTTGCCTTTGCGGTTCGCGAGATCGAGCAGTTTCAAATCCTGCATCTGCTGAAAGCCGCCCGCGAGTTCGGCGTCGAGCTTGTCGAAAATGCGTTGAGAGCGCGTGACCATGTCCTCAACTTTCTCAAACGGCTTGAGCGCGGGACGATTCAGCGGATCAACGGCGCTGTCCCACGGGCGCAGCTTGTCGAGGCCGAGTTGTTTGCGACGCTGCGCCTGCAACTCACGCACTGCGGGAATGACTTCACTCGCCACAGCGTCATGGAAATCAAAGCAGTGCTGCGGAGCGTAATCGAATCGTCCCATGCGACGGAACATGTAGTCGCGATAGTTCTTGAAGCCCGCGTTTGCGGCGATCTTCTGGCGGAGGTTCACAAGTTGATCGAACTGATCCTCAAACTTCTCGCGCTCCTGCACGCGACGTTTGGCCACAAGCTCCCACGCTTCCTGCCGCAACGGGCGGTCTGGCTCTTCAAGAAACTTGCCCATCGCCACGAGCGTCTTTTCCTCACCGCGAAATTGCACGGTGAGTGAGCCGCTGAGTTTTTGGTACTGCTGACCGACCTTGGATTCCTCGGTTTCAAGCGCGACATTTTCCTCGCGATATAACTCGACGTGATTCTGAACGTCACGAATGAAGACGTCATAGCGTGGCGACTGAAGTTTGGTGCGCTGCGGATGCGCGATGAGAAGTTTCTCCAGTCGGAACTGGCGCGGCTTGAGTTGCGGCTCGATCAACTCGACGAATTGAAGGTAAGTCTTCTCTGCATCAGCGTTGTCTGTATGGCAGGACATGGCGATGTAGCGACGGGAAGATTCCTCATCGAGCGCGGCGGTGAGTTCGCCCCAAGCGAGCAACCACGCTTCGAGATCGCTCACGGACTTGGCGGCAGCGATGCGGGTTTCAAGTTGATCGAACAGCGGCGCGATTTGTGACCAATCGCCCAAGTCGAGCTGCGCGGGCACGAATTGGCGCGGCTTGAAAGTGGGCAGAGAACCGAATGGCAATAAATTCATGGCGCGGAGTGTAGGAGACGCGGCGAAGTGGCTCGAACAAAAAATGGACGGGTGGGACACCTCAGCCCACTTGGGCGACGGGCGTTCTTTGGAGTGCGGAGACTTGTCTCCGCTTTTGTTGCCTGAGTGACTTGTCGCTCAGGCAGAGCCGCGCAGAGCGGCTCGGCGCACGAGCTGAGTGTCATCGCAATGGCACGAGCGTCTTGTCGGTGCGACGCACCGCTGGACGCGGTGCTGCCGGGACGACAAGTCGTCCCGGCAGAAAAGCGGCGACAAGTCTCCGCACTCCAAAGCGGCTGAAGAATAGACACGTCTCGCTCAGCAGGGTAAACTGCGACCATCGAATAACCGACTCGTTCACTGTTGCCATGTTGAATCGCTCACATTTTATTTTTTGCCGGATGATGATTTACATTCTCGCGTTGGCGGGAGTGAGCGAGACGCTGTCGCTTCAAGCCAAGATCGCCGACGAGAACGGTTCGTCCCAATCCGTCGGCATCCGTTTCGTGGATAGCGCGACCGGTTACGCGGTGAAGCCGGAGTTCGTCGAAGCGACAGCATTGGAGGGCGATCTTGAGCCGCGCCGTGTGAGGCGCAACGGAGTCAAACGCGGCGGCCACACCACGCTGACGCTGGATCAGGGACAACACACGATCAAAGTCGTCGCGCCCGGTTATCAACCGATGTCGGGCGAGTTCGTCGTGTTGCCGGAGAATCCTTACAACATCGTTTTCCAACTTGATCCCGTCGAGCAACCGCGCGAACTCCAGCCGGAGACTGTCACGGCGTTGCATCGCGTGAATGAAACGGTGTTCGTCGGCTTCGTGGTGGATGAAGATTCCGGCGAGCCGCTCGTCAACGCCGTCGTGCGAACTGAGCCGAGTGGGAATGAAACGAGAACGGACGCGCGCGGCTATTTCCAGATTTACGTGCCGGTGCAGTCGTTGAGTGACGCGGCGAACGCTCCGGCGAAATTGATTTTTGCGCAGCCGGGTTTTCGCACGGAGGAGCGTTGCTATCTCGAACTCTGGTCGGAAGGGGATTGGATTTATCGCATCCGATTGGATCGCGGTGACGGCGTGAAGTCGGTGGATGAGCGAACCTTGCGGCGGCGCAGCGAGTATCCGGTCGCGACCAAGGAGGAAATGTTGATCAGCGAAACGCCTGTTGCTGCGACCGCAACCACGGAACTAATCGTGACAGAGAACATCGTTGCAGCAGCAGTCGTCAACGGCGGCGGCGGAATGATTCCGAGTTTGTCCACGGTTGTGCCGATTAGAATTCCGACGAACATCCGCGTGCTGCGGCAGGACGCAGTGACGATTGATTACATCTCGCTTCAGACTTATTGCCAACGGTCGTTGCCGTCGGAATGGATCGC
>JAYUAV010000208.1:0-8011 GCA_043741175.1 Verrucomicrobiota bacterium | reverse complement strand
TCGCCCGGTTTCACGTTGAGGGTTTCCAACACGCAATTCGTCGGCGCAGAAATTTTCATCTCGCTGAGTTGCGCGGCGAGTTCGGCGAGTTGCGCGCGGATTTGCGCGAGGCGTTCGGCGCGTGTGCCTGCGAGCAGCAGATCGTAGCGCGCTTTGGCGGCAGCGACGCTTTTCTCCAGAGATGTTGCGCTGGCAAGCATCCGGTCGCGTTCGGTTTCGGAGATGACGTTCTTGGCGAAGAGATCGTCCGTGCGTTTCCAATCGGCGCGGGCGAGTTCGAGTTGTGTGACTTGCGCTTCCCAGTCCGCCTTGGCCACGGCGATGTCTTCCTTGCGCGGGCCGGCCTCGGCCTCGGCGAGCAATGCGGCGGCTTGATCGCGACGCGCATGAAGTTCTCCGGCTTCGAGCGTGAGGAGCGTCTGACCGGCGACGAGCGATTGACCTTCCTGTGCAAAAATTTCTTTTACGCGCCCGCCGTAGCGTGATGCCACGCGCGCTTCATCCACTTCAATCGTGCCGGAAACGAAATCTGCATCGCGCCCCGGTTTGCAACCACCGAGGACGATGGCCAGCGCGAGCACGATGACCCAGGAGAGAGTTTTGGTTCTCACGATGACCAACGCTAGCAACGCCACATCGGCAATTCAACAACGCTGCTTTTCAACTTCAAAATAAAGTTTTGACAGACTTACACCAATAAATCAATGTATCCGCATCCGTTGATACCAACGGTCTCATGCAGAGTGGCTGAGGGCACTGGCCCTGTGACGCCACGGCAACCGGTTGAAGTTTCGATTTCAATGCAGGTGCCAATTCCAGCCCCGACGGGTGTCGGGGGAAAATGAGAAGTAGCACAAAAAATTTGTCGCCCCTTCTCAATCATGAGTCGGGGCTTTTTGTTTGCCCTGATGGAGCGCGGCCTTTAGGCCGCTTCAACGCTCGAAGCGAAGGGCGCATTGAAACTTGAAGCGTTTCGCACGTGCGAACGGCGAAGCGGGCTGAAGCCCGCGCTCCTGAAAAATGAGCTGATTCACATCGGCTGCTACGGTGGGAAGAAAGTTATTTATGAGTGAAAAACACGAAGGATTCATGAAGGCGCTCAAGTGCCGCGAGTGCGGACGCGAATATCCGCTCGAAGCCACGCATGTGTGCGAGTTCGATTTCGGCCCGCTCGAAGTCGCCTACGATTACGACCGCATCAAGAAAGCGCTCACCAAGGCGGCCATCCAATCGCGAGCCAAATCCATGTGGCGCTACCGCGAGCTTTTACCCGTCGCGAACGATCCGACCGTCGGCTTGCAAGTCGGCTTCACGCCGCTCGTCAAAGCCGACCGCCTCGCGAAGAAACTCGGCATCCGCGAACTCTGGATCAAGAACGACACCGTGAATTATCCCACACTCTCGTTCAAAGACCGCGTCGTGAGCGTGGCGTTAAGCCGCGCGCGGGAACTTGGTTTTGAAACTGTCGCGTGCGCCTCGACTGGTAATCTAGCGAACTCCGTCGCCGCACAAGCCGCCGCCGCTGGGTTGCGCGCGTATGTTTTCATCCCCTCCGATCTGGAGCAGGGAAAAATCGTCAACTCGCTCGTCTATGGCGCGAACGTGATCACCATCAAAGGTCATTACGACGAAGTGAACCGCCTCTGCGCCGAGATCGCGGGCAAGTTCGGCTGGGCGTTCGTGAACGTGAACATGCGCCCCTACTACGCCGAAGGCTCAAAGAGCATGGGCTACGAAATCATGGAGCAACTCGGCTGGAACATCCCGCAACACACCGTCGTGCCGATGGCTTCCGGCTCGTTGCTGACCAAGATTCAAAAGTCGTATCAGGAATTCACCAAGCTCGGGCTCGTGAGCGAATCCGCTTACTCCATTCACGGCGCGCAGGCGACCGGTTGCTCGCCGATCTCTGTCGCGCAAAAGGCGGGACTGGATTTCTTCAAGCCCGTCAAACCGAACACGATTGCGAAATCCCTCGCCATCGGCACGCCGGCGGACGGCTTCTACGCGTTGCGCGTGATGAAGGAAACCGGCGGCGCAGCCGACGATGTGACCGACGACGAAATCCGCGAAGGCATCCGCTTGCTCGCCGAGTGCGAAGGCATCTTTGCGGAAACCGCCGGCGGTGTGACCGTGGGTGTGGCCAAGAAACTCATTGCCTCGGGCAAAATTCCGGCGAATGATTCCGCCGTCCTCTGCATCACCGGCAACGGCCTGAAGACGCTTGATGCGGTCGTGGGCCACGTCGGCAAGACGCGCGAAATCAAGCCGAGCCTGCGCGAGTTCGAAGCGATGCTGGCGAGTGAGGAGAAGGTCGGCGCGTAAAATTCGGCGGCGTCCCGAATGAATTTCAAATTTTCCAAACACGCGGAAAGCGAACTGGTCTTGCGACAGATTCCGCGCGCGTTTGCGGAAGAAGTTTTGCGACAGCCGCAGCAAATCGTGCCGGAACGTCCGCCGAAGAAGGCATATCAATCACAAGTGGACTTTGGCGGCGGCAGCATGTTTCTCCTGCGGGTGATTGTGGACGACACAGTTGAACCTGCTATGGTGGTGACGGTGTATCGCACGACGAAAACCAACAAATACTGGAAGCCATGAAAGTAACCTACGATTCCGAAGTGGATGTCCTGCGCGTCCTGTTCAGCAACGCACCCATCGAAGAGAGCGACGAGGATAAGCCGGGCGTGATTCTTGATTACGACAAGAACGGCAACATCGTGGGCGTGGAAATCTTGGACGCGCAAAAGCGATTGGGCACTCGTGAAAACGTGCGGCAAGTGGAACTGGAAGGCATGGCCGTAAGCCAATGAAGACACGCGAAATCAAACCGAGTCTGCGCGAGTTTGAGGCGATGCTGGCGAGTGAGGAGAAGGTCAGCGCGTAACAAATAATGAAGGTGATTTCTCAAGGTCTGCTGGAGACAGCGGTGGAACGGCTCAAAGCCGAATTCCAGCCGGAGGAAATTTATTTGTTCGGCTCACACGCATGGGGCACGCCGACCGACGATAGCGATGTGGATTTGATGGTGATTGTTCCTTCCAGTGACGAACGTCCGATTCGCCGGATGCAACGGGCGCATCGTTGCTTGGGAGACTTGGACATGAGCACGGACGTGTTCGTGCCCACGCGCGCAGAGTTTGACCGTTACCGCACGGTAAAAGCGTCTCTGTCACATACTGTCGCCGAAAGGGGAAAAAGAATTTATGGCTGACCCGACGACGGAATTGACCCGCGTCTGGCTGCTCAAGGCATACGGCGACCTGCATACAGCCATACAGATTGGAGGTTTGCCTGATGGACATCTGGACGCAGGCATTTACCACTGCCAGCAAGCTGCGGAGAAAGCCTTGAAAGGTTACCTGCTCTTTCGGGGCGTGAGCTTTGAAAAGATTCACGACCTGAAAAAACTCGTTCGGCAGGCTGAACCGTTGGCAGCTGGCTTCGACCAGTTTAGAGAGTCAGCGGCGATTCTAACACCCTATGCTGCCACCTACCGTTATCCGGGTGAATTTGCGACGATTGAACCGTCGCGCGCAGAATTTGATGAAGCCGTCCGGCAAGCTCAGGCGATCCATGACTTCGTTTTGAATCTGCTTCCAAAGGAAGCGCGACCATGAAAACATTTGCAGCCGTGAACCAAAACACCGGCAAGACGCGCGAAATCAAGCCGAGCCTGCGCGAGTTTGAAGCGATGCTGGCGAATGAGGAGAAGGTCGGGGCTTAAAAACAAACGTTCGTGCGCATTTACATCGAAAGTACCATTCCAAGTTACGTCGTGGCGCGTCCCGCCCGTGACCTGCTCCAAGCCGCCCGCCAGCAGATGACCAAGGACTGGTGGGAGACCAAGCGCGAGCAGCACGAACTCTTTATCGGACAGCTTGTGCTTGATGAAATCGCTTTTGGCGAACCCGAAATGGCCCGTCGGCGGCTAGAGCTTGTGGCCGACCTCGCATTACTTCAATCCACTGAAGAAGCCCGCAAGCTGACGCAGAACATCATGGATTCACGACTGGTGCCAGCCAAAGCTGGCGGCGACGCAGCGCACATTGCGCTAGCAACCTTTCACAAGATGGATATTTTACTGACATGGAATTGTCGGCACATAGCCAATGCGTTCATCCTCGGACGGCTGCGCCGATTGATCGAAGCGGATGGGTATTCTGTTCCGACCATTTGCACGCCCGAGGAACTACTTCAGCAAACTTATGAGCAAAGTGACTGGGACAAGTGAGATCGAGGCGGAAAATGACTTGGTGCTCCGCGAAGTATGGCGGGCCAAGGACGCCCTTTCTGCCGCGCGTGGGCACAGCGTGGACAAACTTTTTGCCGACCTGCGCGAACGTGAAAAGCGTTCCGGCCGTCGTGTCGTCAACCTTTCGGGCCTGCCGGAAAAACCGGCGGACGACCATGCGAAATAACCAACCCGGCAAGACGCGCGAAATCAAGCCGAGTCTGCGCGAGTTTGAAGCGATGCTGGCGAGCGAGGAGAAGGTAAGCGCATAGGTTTAACAGAATCAATCGAGCTTGAATCCATCCCTTCAAAACTTGGCAAAACTAGCTCCGCCACCAGCCAAGCCTGTTGCACCGGGCAACGCGGAAGGATGGCTTGAGGTTGAAAAGCAGATTGGCACTCCACTGCCCGCTGACTTCAAAGACTACATTTCAATCTACGGTGCCGGACAGTGGACGGATTTCTTTGGCATAATGAATCCGTTCTACGTGTGGAAGCATCCCAAGTCATCTGAGAGTTGGAGAGAATGGATTGGAAAGCGCTTCGAGGGATACGAAGACTTCCAACAAAAATGGCCGAAGGACACAGCACCATTCCCGCTCTTTCCGAAAAATGATGGATTGCTTGCCTTTGGCTATGATGACAATGGCGGCACTATTTGTTGGCAAACCAAAGGCAACCCAGATTCTTGGCGAATAGTCTGCCTCGACGGCAAGTTGTCCGAGGAATATGATGTTCTTGATATGTCGCTGACTGGATTCCTAGATGCGGTCATCTCCGAGAAAGTTTTACCAAAAACATTTCCAGAAGATGTTTTCCCCGTGAAGAAACCAGCGTTCCGCCCATACACCAATCAATAGACCGATTTATTTTTGAATTTATGGCAAAGAAAGTTCGCATCCCAACGCCGCTCCGCAAGTTGACCAACAACGAGGAGCTGGTCGAAGTCAACGCCGCCACCATTGGCGAGGCGATCACCGAATTGCAGTCCCGCTACCCCGGCATCGCCGAGCGGCTCGTGGACGAAAAAGGCGAAGTCCGCCGCTTCGTGAACGTCTATGTGAACGAGGAAGACATCCGTTTCCTCCAAGGCAGCCAGACCCAGCTCAAAGACGGCGACGAAATCAGCATCATCCCCGCCATCGCGGGAGGCTAGACCGATTCAATTTGTGAAAACGCTCGCCCTCACCTTAACCCTCTCCCCCGGGGAGAGGGAACAGCAAGCAGCGTCTCCCGATAACTCGTACGGCTGCCGAGTTGCCGCCGACTCACGAGTAATCAGAAACCGGCGAATCGTTCTCCCTCTCCCAACGGGAGAGGGCCGGGGTGAGGGGATTTCAACAACACAATAAATTTATGCCCGCAAAAAAAACTTCCAAGCCGACCAGTCAGAACACGGTGCAACAAACGCGCCTCTGGTTGATGTATCCGCCCAAGCTCATCAAGAAGCCGTTGATCTGGGAGCTGGGCCACAAGTTCAAAGTCGTCACCAACATCCGCCAATGCAGCGTCAGCGACGAGATTGGCATCGTCTGCCTCGAACTCGACGGCAAGCGCGAGGAAGTCAAAGCCGCGATCAAATGGCTGACCAAGAGCGGCGTCAGTGTCGAGCCGGTAGAAATCAGTGCCATCGCGGGCTGAAACGCCCTGCTCTTTCAGACCAAAACCTCCGCGTAAATTCAGCGCGGCGGTTTTTTGTTGTTTCAAGGTAGGGTGCGTCACTCCGTGCGCGCGGCATTCTGCCCGTCTGGTGGGGCGAGGCTACTGACGAGCCGACTCGCGAGGACGCTCAACCCACCGGCGGCGCGCACGGAGTGACGCGCCCTACCTCCCGACATCTTCGTGCGCCAATTCAGCATTGAATCATCAGCGTAGCCCCGGTATTCCTTTGCCATGAATCTCAAGACGCATCTGCTCGCCTCAACCGTTTTCATCGCGGGAATTTTTTCAGGAGGCTGCACGACGGCAGAGTGCGCCACGCCCAGCGGCAGCGTTTCTGCAATCACGCCGCCGAAGTTGCAACGCGAGTTTCGCGGCGTCTGGGTCGCCACGGTCGGCAACAGTGATTGGCCATCCAAACCCGGATTGCCCGTCGCGGAACAGAAGGCTGAACTGCTCGCGATCTTGAATCGCGCGACGCAACTGCGCTTGAATGTAGTCGTGTTCCAAGTCCGACCGGGTTGCGACGCGCTCTACAATTCCAAGATTGAGCCGTGGTCGGAATATCTCACGGGCACGATGGGCAAAGCTCCATCGCCGCTCTGGGATCCGCTGGCGTTCGCCGTGGATGAAGCGCACAAGCGCGGACTGGAACTGCACGCGTGGTTCAATCCATATCGCGCGTATCACTTCAACGCCAAGTCGCCGATCTCTGCCAATCACGTCAGCAAGACCAAGCCACAGATCGTCGCGCGTTATGGACGCTACCTCTGGCTCGATCCCGGCGAACGCGAGACGCAGGATTATTCGTTGAGCGTGGTGATGGATGTGGTGAAGCGTTACGACGTGGATGGAATTCACTTCGACGATTATTTTTATCCCTACGCCGAGAAAGGCGCGGATGGAAAGGAACTAGATTTTCCTGACGACGTAAGCTGGAAAAAGTTTGGCGCAAGTTCCGGAATGAGCCGTGACGACTGGCGACGTGAGAACGTGAACACGTTCATCCAACGCGTGAACGCCGCGATCAAGGCGCAGAAACCGTGGGTGAAGTTCGGCATCAGCCCGTTCGGTATCTGGCGTCCGTCCAATCCGCCACAGATCAAAGGCTACGATGCTTACTCGAAGCTTTATGCCGACGCTCGCAAGTGGCTCGCACAAGGTTGGGCGGATTATTTTGTCCCACAACTCTACTGGGCCATCGAGCCGAAGGAGCAAAGCTTCCCTGTGCTGCTCGAATGGTGGAACGCACAGAATCCCAAGAACCGGATCATGTGCGCAGGCGTGGATGCCACGAAGGGTCTTTTGAAATGGTCGCCCGAGGAAATCCCGAATCAGATCGCCATCACGCGCAAACAAAGCGGACCCGGCGGTTACGTGCTTTGGAACATGAAACACACTGCGCAAAACAACGCGCTATGTTCGCGACTGCGAAGCGAGATCAATTTGCAAAACGCGCTCGTCCCTGCACTGACGTGGATTGATCGGCCTGCGCCATCGCAACCTGTCGTCAAGGCTTCCGACTCGAAATCCACGACGCATCAAACTGTGAGTTGGGGTATCGCGTCTGCCGAGGATGTACGGTTCTGGGTTGTGCAATCCAGGACGGACGGAGGTTGGACGACTGAGATATTTCCCTCCTCGCGAACGACACAAACCTTCCCCCGCGCCAGCCTTGATGCCGTTTGCGTGACAGCGATTGGACGATCAGGCATCGCAGGCAATCCGGGAGTGTTGGAGATTGGCACAGCGCGAAACTCGACTGAAAAGCTTACGTCTCCGAAGATGCGGTGAACGCGCAATCACCAGCGGAGTGTTTTCAAAATCTGTTTTAGCTGCGGAGCAGCGGCAGAAGTTAGCCCACGGCGCGAGCCGTGGGTGGGTTGCGTTGAATCACAAGCCCCGGCAGGGGCGATAGACGTTGGTTTAATCCGTGTTTTTTCTGTCACCCCTAACGGGGCTTGTTCTTCCGCTCGGCTTTCCCACGGCTCGCGCCGTGGGCTAACTTCTATCGCACCTCCGGTGCTGAGTCCCTGAAAAGCATTTTGAAAATACGCCCTAGCGGAGTGAACAAACCGACCGAATCAGGAAGCCACTCCTTATTTTTTTCTGATCGCA
>JAYUAV010000207.1:0-5474 GCA_043741175.1 Verrucomicrobiota bacterium | reverse complement strand
GTGGTCCGCATTTCAAACAGGAAACCCTTTTGATCGCCCGGATTCACCGGGCCGAGGTTGACGCTGACTTTCTGTCCGCTGCCCGACGTTCCCACCGTCATAGGGGGTCAAAGTCAGGAGGCAATCTGTCGCCGCCGGGATATTTCTCACTTCCAATGTCGTCGGAGTAATGGCATTGATGCCGACATTGGCAATTATCGCAAAATACGAGACGGCGCGAGGTTCTCGACGGCACTCGCAAGCTCATCCACTTCCCCGCGCAAGGCTGCTATCTCTTCTTTGTTGGCCCGCGTGTCCCGGGCGATGTTCAGCAGACAAGAATGTAATCAGCGAGCCGCTTCAACATGACGCAGGTTCTCCTGGACACGACCGGAGCAGACGCATCGCACTTTTTCATTAACACCGAGGCTTTAGCCCGGTGTTAGAAGAGTGAAGGGGTTGTCCCAGCCGTTTCAACGGCTTTGAGGACAGTCAAGAGAGACGGTTGAAACGGTTCTTACTGGAGTCGAGTGCATTTCCGCCGGGCTAAAGCCACGGTGTTAATGAAAGTTGCGCCGGTCTGTTCGTCTCTTTAGTCTCAACCGACAATTCAAATGAAGCGCGCCACGCCCGGAACAAAAAGCAAGAAGGCCACCACGGCCCGCAAGCCCGCTTCTCCGCGTAATCGTCCGCGCGCAAAAACGAAAACGGCTAAAGCCAAAAAAGTCTCCGCGCCAAAAACCAAATCCCGCCCCGCAGCCCAGCGCAAGAAGACCGCCGCCCCAGCCAAGCGATTGGCGAAGAAGCCAACTCCCGGAGTGCGCCCGTCATCGGGCGCAGCGGCGCGGAGAACCAAGGTCGCCCGGAAAGTTAGTGCCGCCCGCAAACTGAAAGTCGCTGCACCCAAGAACGCGCGCACTCAAGTGAGGCCACGCGCCAAGCTCCAGATTGCTCGAAAGCCAAAGGTCGCAACGCGCGTCACTGCGACAAAAGCACTGCGAAAAATTTCTCCCCACAAGCCCACACGCGTTTCCAAACCTATACTCCCAGCCTTCCTGCTTGAAGGCGACGAACCCAGCTTCCTCACCGAAGCGGGCGCGGCAGAAAAATTCGCTCTCGGCCCGTCTGCTCCGCCCGATCAATTCGATGAAGGGAATGCTCCGTTGCCCTCGTCTTACGGCACTAGAAAATTATTCCTCACCGCGCGCGATCCACACTGGCTTTACGCGCACTGGGATTTCTCACATGAGGAACAATTCCGCCACAACGCCCGCTCTGAGGATCGGCATCTGATCTTGCGCCTTCACGACGAGTCGAAGCCTGAAAAATACGCCGCCGAAATCCACGTTCATCCGGAATCCAAACACTGGTTCGTCCATGTGGATGCGGCGGGGACTTATTACTCCACCGAACTCGGCTACTATCGCGCCGGTCACAAATGGAAATCCCTAGCCACTTCCGAGCCGATGCGTACGCCGCCGGACAACATCTCCACTGATTCAACCGTCGAGTTTGCCACCATCCCGCTGGAGCTTTCATTCGAGACAATGCTGGCGTTGCTCAAAGAACATGCCGGTGACGACTCGCGGCAAAATCTTCCGCTTGCCCGCGCCATTGAAATGATCCACCCGCTTATTTGCGAAGACCTCCCGGGTGCGATGCACGTCGCAGACTGGACGACTGACCAGGAACAAACTCTTGCCGAAATACTCGCTGCGGCTGGCGATGGAATCTCCCTGCCCAGCTCGCAGGATTCACCTCACAGGAAAACTGTCGCGGGTGATGAACCCCTGTTCGTTGACTCTTCCTACGCATCCTCTTTCTTCGGATGCACCGGCCTAGAAGATTAAAGTGAGAGCGAAACTTTTCAGACAGGCTCTAAGATGAACGGTTACCTCGCCATCATCCTTCACGCGCATCTGCCGTTCGTACGGCATCCTGAACACGAAAAGTTTCTGGAAGAAAGCTGGTTGTTCGAGGCCATCACCGAAACCTACCTGCCCTTGCTGCAAGTGATGAACGGCTGGCAGCGCGACAACATGGACACGCGCATCACGATGACGCTGTCGCCGACGCTCTGCGCGATGCTGCGCGATCCGTTGCTGCAATCCCGCTACGCGCGTCACCTCGAGGAACTCATCACTCTCGCCGACAAAGAAATCAGCCGCACGCATTGGGAGCCGGAATTTCAAGAGCTGGCCAAGATGTATCACTCGCGTCTCACCGCCGCGCGCTCCCTCTATCAACAACTCGGTGGCGACCTCATCGGCAAGTTTCGTCGCCTGCAAGATTTCGGGAAGCTAGAGATCATTACCACCGGAGCCACGCATGGATTACTGCCGTTGATGGCGAACCATCCGCCGTCCGTCCGCGCACAGATACTCATCGCCCGCGACCACTACCGCGATTGCTTCGGTTGCGATCCACGCGGCATCTGGCTGCCTGAGTGCGCCTACTTCGACGGCGTGGAAGCTTACTTGCGAGAAGCGAACATCCGTTGGTTCATCGTGGACTCGCACGGCTTGCTTCACGCTAAACCGCGTCCGCGTTACGGCGTGTTCGCGCCAGTGTTCACGCCCAATGGCATTGCCGTATTCGGACGCGACATGGAATCCTCACGCCAAGTCTGGAGCCGCACCGAGGGTTATCCCGGCGATCCGCGCTATCGGGATTTCTATCGCGACATCGGCTTCGATCTCGATTTCGATTACGTGAAGCCGCATCTGCCGTCGCCGGAAAATCGCGGATTCACCGGCATCAAGTATCACCGCATCACTGGCGGCTCTGCGCCCAAGCAACCGTATCAACCCGCCGCCGCGCGCGACGCTGTGGATGCTCATGCCGGGCACTTTCTCAAATCTCGCATCGAACAGATCACCGAACTCGGCACTGTTCTGGATCGTCCCCCGCTCATCATCTCGCCCTACGACGCAGAGCTGTTCGGCCATTGGTGGTATGAAGGCCCGGAGTTCCTAGACCTGTTCGTACGCAAAGCTTACTTCGATCAAAAAACTTTCGAGCTGATCACGCCCGAACAATATCTCCGTCGTCATCCGACGAATCAGATCGCCACGCCTGCCGCGTCCAGTTGGGGCGAGGAAGGTTACTACCGCGTCTGGCTCAACGAAAAGAATGAGTGGATATATCGCCACCTGCAAGTCGCGCAGGAACACATGACCGAACTGGTGCGAAAATTCGCCAAGCCCACAGCACTTCAGGAACGCGCATTAAAACAAGCCGCGCGCGAACTCTTGCTCGCGCAATCCAGCGATTGGCCGTTCATCCTCCGCACCAACACAAGTCCCGACTACGCCAAGAAGCGAGTCAAAGCCCATCTGCTTCGTTTCAACGGGATTTACCATCAACTCACGACCAAGAAACTCAACGAGAAGTGGCTCACGGAAATCGAAACCCGCGACAATCTCTTCAGCGAGATCAATGTGAGCTATTGGGCTTGATCGACTTTGCCGCTCACATCGTTCGTGATCCGCTTCACCACCTGCGCCGCCGCTGCGAAGCCAAACGCGCCCGTCACGAAACACGCCGTGCCGTAGCCGGTGCGGCAATCCAAGCGCAATCGCTCGCCGGGCGGTTTCACATCGCACACAGTTCCATCGCTTGCGGGATATACCTGCGGTTCTGGTGAGAACACGCAATCCACGCCGAACGGTTGTTGTGGATCGCGCGGGAAGTTGTGTTCAGCGCGCAGCAGCCGTCGCAAGTTCACCAGCAACCCGCAGTGCGTTGCTTGTGCCAGATCAGCCACGCGCAACGCCGTCGGATCACGCCGTCCGCCGGCACCGCCCGTGGTCACGATGGGAATGTCTTTCGCGCGACACATTGCGATGAGCAACCCCTTCATCTCTCGCGAATCAATCGCGTCCAGCACTGCTTCGTAGCCCGGCGCGAGCAATTGCTCCGCTGTGTTCGCCGTAAAAAAGATTTGTTCGGCACGCACTTCGCAATCGGGATTGATGAGCCGCACACGTTCGGCCATGACTTCAACCTTGGGTTTGCCGAACGTGCCGGTGGCAGCGTGAATCTGGCGGTTCACATTGCTGATGCAGACATCGTCCATGTCCACGAGTGTGAGTTTGCCGACGCCAGACCGCGCCAATGCCTCGACCGCCCACGACCCAACGCCGCCAATGCCAACCACGCAAACATGCGCGCGACGCAGTCGTTCCTGACCGTCTACGCCGTACAACCTGAGTATCCCGCCGAATCTTGCTTCGTGATTTGTCATCCGCAGCTTGGTGATAACCAGCGCAGAGCTTTTTCTCAAGCCAAGACGTTCAAGGAAACCATGAATGGACATTCGTGGTTTGCTTTCTTCTCCGCATCGCGACACATTTTCTTTAACCTGACCGCGTGAAAGCCATTCAACTCGTTGCTCACGGTACGCCCGGAAAATTTGAACTTCGTACGTTGGACAATCCAACGCCCGCATCCGATGAAGTCGTCGTCCGCGTCCTCTCGTGCGGATTGAATCATCTCGATCTGTGGCTCGAATCCGCTGGCTTGCCCATTCAAGTTCCGCTCC
The DNA here is from genome assembly GCA_043741175.1 of Verrucomicrobiota bacterium. GTDB lineage: Bacteria > Verrucomicrobiota > Verrucomicrobiia > Limisphaerales > JADLHS01 > JADLHS01. The sequence goes on along the minus strand of JAYUAV010000207.1, from coordinate 952 downwards.
CGCGCACGCCCGGCGGCGAGATCGCCGGGCGCATCGAGCAACTCGGCAGCGCGGTGACAGATTGGAAAATCGGTGACGCCGTGGCCGTGCAATCCAATCTCTTTTGCGGTGAATGTGAATTCTGTCAGCGCGGTGAGGAGTCTGTTTGTCTGCGTGGCGAACTTCTCGGCGTCTCTCGCGATGGCGGCTTTGCGGAATTCGTCGCCGTTCCCGCCCGCGCGCTGGTGAAGATTCCAGCGGGGCTGGATTTCAATTCCTCTGCCGCGCTCACACTAGCGGGCAGCACCGCCATGCACATGCTCACGAATCGCGCGCAAGTTCGGACAGGCGATTGGGTTCTCGTGATGGGCGGTGCGAGTGGCGTGGGTTCGGCAGCCATCCAGATTGCCAAACAACTTGGCGCGCACGTCATCAGCACGGGTTCAACTGAACCCAAACGTCAACTCGCGTTTCAACTCGGCGCGGAATACGTCGTGGATTCTTCCGATGCGAACTGGCCCGCCGCCATCCGCAAGATCACCAACCGACGCGGTGTTGACCTCGTCGTCGAACACGTCGGCGGGGATGTGTTGGTGAAATGCTTTGATTGCCTCGCGCGAAATGGAACCATCGTGACCTGCGGCGCAACGGCTGGCCGCGAGGTGACGCTGAATCTCTGGCCGATCTTCGTGAAGCAACAACGGCTCATTGGCAGCTACGGACGTAACCGCGCCGACATCCAAGCCACGCTCGAATGGGCTGCCGCCGGGAAGATCGCGCCGGTGATAGATTTTATTTATCCGCTCGCCGAAACACCTGCCGCGTTTGAAAAGCTCCGCAGCCGCAGGGTGCTTGGAAAACTTCTGGTGAATCCGTGAGATAGAATGTGGAGTGCGGTGACTTGTCGCCGCTTTTTCGCCTAGCCGCTCTGCGCGGCTCTGCCTGAGCGACAAGTCGCCCAGGCAACTAAAGC
>JAYUAV010000206.1:0-3865 GCA_043741175.1 Verrucomicrobiota bacterium | reverse complement strand
TCCGCGTCCCGGGCATCTGCCGATAAATCTCAATCTGTTCCGGACTCGGGTCATCATCCGGTGTGCGCCCTCGATACAAAACCGCATCGCGCAACTCATCAGGCGAGTTCGTTCGGACTTCGGGATACTCGGCGCTTTGATCTCCGGTGGTCACAAGACAAGGCTACTGGCACGTCGTTACAGCGTCAATTCGCGCTTCCTGACAAATTGCAAAGTGTGGGTGGTGCTTGTCGCCCTGCGACAAGCAGCGCCGCGTGCAGCGGCGCACCCTGCGTGTACCAAACCAGCCCTCAAACCTTCCGCCCCTGACTGGGCCGGGTTCGTCGCAGCGCGACGAACGCTACCAAACTCAGCCCAACAAACTCTTCACCTTCGCCAGCGCCTCGTCCAGCTTGCTCGCATCCTTGCCGCCGCCACGGGCGTTGTCGGGTTTGCCGCCGCCTTTGCCGCCGACGATTGGAGCGATGGTCTGGATGATTTTTCCAGCCTGAACTTTCGCGGTGAAGTCGGCGGACACCGAGGCGATGAGTGTCACGGCGCTCGATGAACCGCCGCCGAGGACGATCACGCCTTTGAACCGACTCTTCAACGCATCAGCGATGGCTTGGAGGAAATCACCATTGGCGTCGCCGAGGTTGTGTGTGATGAGGGGAATGCCGTTCACAGTCTGGGCGGAGCCGAGCAATTCGCTGGCGGCGTTGGACGCGTTGCGTTGCATCGCGATCTGGACTTCCTTTTCCAATGACTTCTGCTGCGCGAGCAGGCTTTCGATCTTCTTTTCCAGCTCAGCGACGGGAGAATTCAACTGGCACGCGACGGAGCGAAGGAAGCGCAGTTGATCGTTGGCCAGGTTGTAGGCTTGCAATCCCGCAACGGCCTCAATACGCCGGACACCTGCCGCAATCGCACTTTCGCCGACAATGCGGAACAACCCAATCTCGCCTGTGGCCCGGGTATGCGTTCCGCCGCAAAGTTCCATCGAGTAGCCGTCCAGCTTTTGCGCGTGGCCGCCGATTTGCACGACGCGGACGGTGTCGCCGTATTTATCGCCGAAGAATTGCATAACGTCCTTGCGGTTCTTCACTTCGGCGTGCGGGACTTCCGTCCAGGAGACTCCGACGTTTTCCAGAATGCGTTCGTTGACGAGCTTCTCGATGTCGGCGACCTGCTGCGGCGTCAACGGCGCGCTGTTGAAATCGAAGGTCAACTTATCCGGCCCGACGAATGAACCTTTCTGCGACGCTTCTTTGCTCGCGACTTCGTGCAATGCCCAGTGGAGCAAATGCGTCACGGTGTGGTGGCGTTGAATCGCATCGCGTCGCGGCTTCTCAACGGCGAGCGTGACCTCTGCACCGATGGCCGGAGAATCGCCACCTTCGACAAAGTGCAGGAACGTGTTGCCGGACTTCTGCGTAGTGATGACGCGCCAGAGCTGTCCACTGCCGGTCAACTCGCCGGTGTCACCGACCTGCCCACCCATCTCGGCGTAGCAGGCGCTGGTGTCGAGGATGACGGCTGTCTTATCCTTCAACGAAACTACTTCCAAAACTTTGGCCGGAACCGTGAGACTGTCGAAGCCGACGAACTTCGTGGGCGTGGTTGTCTCGATTTGCGAAATCGATATGACTTCCTTCTTTTGCGCAGCGCGGGCGCGACCACGCTGTTCTTCCAGCAACTTGTTGAAACCGTCAACATCCACACTCCAACCTCGCTCACGCGCCATTAATTCGGTGAGATCCAGTGGAAAGCCATAGGTATCGTAAAGTCTGAAGGCTGTTTCGCCGCTCAACCTCTTTGCCTCCAGGGCTTCTATTCCGGCAAGCGCGTCACCTATCCGATGCAACAATTTGGTAATAGCCGCGATCAACTGACCAAGTTGATCCGGCACATTCTCTCGATCAATGATTCTGCCGAATCCAATTTCAAACACCATAACATCAGTGGAAAGGTTTCTTCCGCATGGAAATGCATCACTAACCCCAAGATTTGCAGTTAGACTGTAAAGCTTCTGCACTTCAGGCTTTATGATTTCGATTCTTTTCGGAGCAATTTCAGATACATCAGGTACCGAACTAAACACTTCCAAGATTTTCCGATAAAGTGGCTTTACCTGCGGAAGCACTGACACACACATCTCCTGTGACGTAAGAGCCTCGTCAAAAAGTGTTATTCCTTTGTCCAAGGTTCTATTAAACGATTCCTCCTCGGTGCGAATCACCTCCTGGACATGTTTCTTCTTGGTGCGGATTTCTGGAAAGACATCCCCCATCGTCTCAGCCAGCACGTCCACGAGTTTGTAGAAGAACGGTTCGTGGAAGCCGAGCGTGCGACCGTAGCGCACGGCGCGGCGGAGAATGCGGCGCAGGACGTAGTTGCGGTCGGTGTTGCCGGGCTGGATGCCGTCGGCGATGGCGAATGAGAGCGTCCGGATATGGTCGGCGATGACACGAAAGGCGATGTCGAGAGCGACTTGCTCGGCGGATGGCAGGCAGCTCGGATCGGTGGGATCTTTACGATGATCGTTCGCCGGAGCCGTTTGAGTTACGCGGTCGTCATCAATCTCAATGATTCCGCCGGGTGCTTCGCCACTTGTTTTCAGCTGCGCGGTGGCAGCACTTGCCGTCGCCGCCCCGGGCAACGTGCTCCCGTATTTCTTGCCACTCATCTTTTCCAGCGCATCGAAGATCGGACGGAAGATGTCGGTCTCGTAGTTGGAGATTTTGGCATTCTGGAAATCGGTCAGGCCTTTCGTGCCCTGGATGATGCTGGTGACGCGCTCGAAACCCATGCCGGTATCTACATGCTGCGCGGCGAGCGGCACAAACTCAATTGTAGCGGCGGTCTGTGACCGCCGTTCTCCATCGTCCTCGCCACGGCGGTCACAGACCGCCGCTACAGGTGCGACAGGTTGCGCATTGTATTGGATGAAAACGTTGTTCCAGATCTCGATGCAACGGGCGTCGGAGCCATTGACGAGTTTCGCGCCAGACTTTTGTGCTTCGATATCGGTTTCACGCGGGCCGGGGCGAAGATCGACATGGATCTCCGTGCAAGGACCGCACGGACCGGTCTCGCCCATCATCCAGAAATTGTCCTTCTTATTACCATTGACGATGTGGATGGCGGGGTCGAGCCCGACACTGCGAAACTTCTCGGCCCAGAAACCCCACGCTTCCTCGTCGCGTTCGGCGGGATCGCCCTTCGCTTTTTCCGGTTGGTAGATCGTGGCGTAGAGCCGCTGCGGCGGGAATTTCCAGACTTCAATGACAAGTTCCCATGCCCAGGCAATGGCGTCCTTCTTGAAGTAATCGCCGAAGGACCAGTTCCCGAGCATCTCGAAAAAGGTGTGGTGATAGGTGTCGAGCCCGACGTCGTCGAGGTCGTTATGCTTGCCGCCGGCGCGAATGCATTTCTGGGTGTCAGCAGCGCGGCCGGGAGTGTAGGGGCACTTGGTCTGGCCGAGAAAGATGGGCACGAACTGGTTCATGCCGGCATTCGTGAACAGGAGGTTCGGCGAATCCGGCATGAGCGAGGACGAGGGCACGATGGTGTGCTGCTTCGACTTAAAGAAGTCGAGGAACGACTGGCGGATCTGGGTCGAGGTCATTGGGTCAAATCAGTGCAAAATCAAAAATGTAAAATTGTCGGGACGAAATCGGAATTTCACCAAGGATTCCATCGCGACAAGGCGGGGAGATTAGCCAGACCCGGCGGCGCTAGGCGAGTGGAAGTTTTCGCCATTAGGCACGCCGGTCAAACGTCGTTGCGGCAGCCAGATTCACATCCCTGCCCGACCCAGACCGAACTCGCTGCTCATGCGGACAACCTTGCCATTCTTGAAATGGACTTCGATGAGCTTGCTGCT
>JAYUAV010000205.1:0-3016 GCA_043741175.1 Verrucomicrobiota bacterium | reverse complement strand
AACTATGAAGACTATACGAGCTGAACATCTGGGAATGTGTTTTGGTGTGCGAGATGCAATCGCCCTCGCCACCAACACCGCGCGACGCGAGCCGCTGACAATCCTCGGCGATTCTCGTCCACAACGAAACCGTGCTGGCTGACTTGCGAGCGCGAGGAATCCAGTTTCAGCGAACGCCGGACTCAGTCGGCACGCCAACGGTGATGATCACGGCGCACGGCACGTCGAAACGCACTTTGAGCCGGACGCGCGGACGCGGGTTGAACGTGATCGAGGCCACCTGCCCGCTCGTCCACGTCGCGCACCGCGCACTGACGAAGCTCGTCGCTGAAGGTTCGCATCCGTCATCATCGGCAAACACGACCATGTAGAAGTGCACGGCATGACGGATGATCTCGCCGAGTTCGATGTTGTGCTTTCGCCGGAAGACGTGATGAAGCTCCGCACTCGCCCGCGTTTCGGAGTCATCGCCCAAACCACGCAGCCCATCGAACGCGTCCGCGAACTGGTTCAATTGATTCGCCAGCAATTCCCGCAGTCCGACGTGCGCTTCGTTGACACCGTTTGCCAGCCGACGAAGCACCGACAAAGCGCCGCCATTGATCTCGCCCAATGCAGCGACGTGGTCATCGTCATCGGTGGCGCGCACAGCAACAACACCCGTGAACTGGTCGCGACCTGCGGAGAACATTGCCGACGCGTGCATCACATTCAAACCGCTGAGGACTTGTGCGCCGAATGGTTTTCTGAAGACGACACGGTGGGCATCACGGCTGGCACTTCCACCCCGGATTCGGTGATTGCCGCAGTCGAAGCAAACCTGCGCGCGAGGAACTGCACTCGTGTTGATGAGTTTGCCCATCGCGCAGGAAATGCTGGGGCTGCGAATCAGGAAACAACCATTGAACCCGCTCGCCCAAACTGATACCTCCATTCCCGCCACCACACACAATTGATGCAAGCCAACCCAACAACCCCGCGCGAAACGGAACTCAGCACGTTGCTGCGCGCCGAATCCCAGACCGTCGCCGCGTGGACGACCGATTGGAGCACTCGTCGTGTTGCGTCACATCTTGCGGTAATCGTTCTCGGCGCGGGTTGCTTCGGCGCGGCGATGGGTTGGTGGCGCGCACCGGAACAGGGATTATTCGTCGCCATCAAATTTCCCCTCATCCTCGTTCTGACCGCGCTGGGCAACGCGCTGCTCAACGCCATGCTCGCGCCGCTGCTCGGCCTCAACATCTCCATGCGCCAATCACTGCTCGCCATCCTCATGAGCATCGCGATTGCGGCGGCGATCCTCGGCGCGTTCAGTCCGGTACTCGGATTTCTCGTGTGGAACGCGCCGCCGATGACGCTGGACGTGAAGTCCACGGCCACCTACGGATTCATCAAGCTTGCGAACGTAGCGGTGATTGCGTTCGCTGGCATCGCGGGCAACATGCGGTTGTTTCAACTGCTGCGGCAACTCGCCCCCAGTCGCAATATCGCGCGCCGAGTCTTCATCGCGTGGCTCGCGGGGAATCTTTTTCTCGGCAGCCAGCTCTCATGGATCGCTCGACCTTTCATCGGCTCGCCGCAGTTGCCTGTGGCGTTTCTTCGTGAGAACGCGCTGAAAGGAAATTTCTACGAAAACATCTGGGCCACCCTTGGCGATCTCTCCCGCTTTGACTTTGATTGAACTAAACCAAATAAATTATGAACGAACACAATCCAAACCAGCCACCGTTCCAATCTCAATCCACGCCAAATCTGCCACCGCCGCCGATCAGCGGCCCGCGTCCGCTCGGCGATGATCCCACCGAGCGCGAGCCGATTCCGAACGTCCTCGTCACCATCGAATCCGTCCTTCGCCAGCCGCGTCGCCTCATGTTTCAACTTCGCCAGCCCGGCGCGGGCAAACTCATCGCGGCGATGTTCTTCGTCACGATTGTTTGCAGCCTGATCTACGGCGTCATCATCGGCTCGTTCTCTGGCGGGATGCAATGGTGGGCAGCACCGGTAAAAGTCACGGCGGGATTGCTCATCGCCACGATCATCTGCTTGCCGAGCCTCTACATCTTCACCTGCCTGAGCGGTGCGAAAGCGCGACTCATCGAAATTTTTGGCCTCGTCGCGGGACTGCTCATGCTGATGACAATTCTCCTGATAGGCTTCGCGCCGGTGGCGTGGTTGTTCTCGCAATCCACAAATCACCTCGCGTGGATGGGTTTCCTGCATCTGATGTTCTGGGGCATCGCCACCGTGTTTGGGCTGCGCTTCCTCAACGCTGGCTTCTCGCACGCGCAAGCTCGCTCCAACGCCGGACTCAACACCTGGGCATTCATCTTTGTGCTGGTGGTGTTGCAGATGACCACGGCATTGCGCCCCATCGTCGGCACCTCTGATAAGTTCATGACCAATGAGAAAAAATTCTTCCTCAGTCATTGGGGTGATTCGATCAAAGCGTCTTCCGACAAAGCACCCGAACAATCGCGATAGCACTCACACGGACTTTATGGCTCAATCAGTCCATGCTGCAACGACACCGCTACAAACTCCCCGCTTCGAGCGGGAGTTCGGGCGGGATTTTTTTTGGACTGTTCGTATGCTTCGTTCTCGGCATAGCAGTCATCGTCTGGTTTGCGTCTGGTAAAAAACCAAACAAACAAACAACGCGGAAAAATCCTTCGGTCAATTCTGTGGCAAAGGTCACTTCTTCAACGTTGCCGAAAGCGATAGTCGTCGCCCAACAGACGCCCCCGACCCCGAGACTCGAACCCGTCATAAAAACCGAAACTCAATCTCCCGTTACGCCGTTGAAAACAAACGCGTCCGTCGTTGACCAAAAGCAAACGCGGGAGACTCCGCCAATCGGATTTCCTCGCTCGCCTCGCGACACGCTGGAAGCCCAGGTCGCTCTCGCCCGCCTCGCCATTTCCTCCGGCTCGATTGATGGAGTGAATGGTTCGCAGACGCGCGCGGCGTTGCTGGTATTCCAGCGAGAGAATAACTTGTCGCCGACTGGAGAACTCGA
>JAYUAV010000204.1:0-7880 GCA_043741175.1 Verrucomicrobiota bacterium | reverse complement strand
GTCCAAGCTCACCACGGATGACAAATGGATTCTGCTCAAGCTCAACGAAGCGATCCGCGAGATCACCGAGGCGTTGAACACTTACAACTTCAGCGTGGCAGCGCAGGCGTTGTATCGCTTCTTCTGGAATGAGTATTGCGATTGGTATGTGGAGGCGAGCAAGGCGGTATTCTTCGGCACGGATGAAGCGCGTAAAGCGAACACGCTCGCGGTGATTGATTTTGTTCTCTCGCACACCATCCGCTTGTTCCATCCGTTCTTGCCGTTCATCACGGAGGAACTGTGGCACGGGATGGGTTACGCCACCGACATGCCGGACGATCAAGGCGGCAAAACCATCATGACTGCGCCGTGGCCCAAAGTATTCGATGGGGACTTCCGCGATGCTTACAGCTTGGACGATTGCTATCTGGAATTCGCCGCGCAGAAATACGAAGTCGTCACGCAAGGACGCAACTTACGCCGCGTCGGCAACATTCAGGCGGGCAAGAAAGTGACGTTTGTGCTCAAGCCGAATCGCGAAATGCTCCTGCACGATGTCGAGGTCATCAAGATTCTGCTCAACGCCGAGGCACTGGAGATCAACGCGGACTACGCCGCCAAGAAAGGCACGCCCACCGCGCACACGCCGATGGGGGAATTGTTCCTGCCGCTGGATGGATTGATAGACGTGGAAGCAGAAAAACTCCGCCTCACCAAGAAGGTGGAAGAATATCTAGCTGAGAAGACCAAGGTGGAACAAAAGTTGGCGAACCCGGCGTTCACCCAAAAAGTTCCGGCGACAGTCTTGCTAGAACATCAGCAACGCCTCGCTGATTGGCAGGAGAAACTCGCGCAGGCGCAGGCGGCGTTGGACGCGTTGATGGGTTGAGTAGTATCAACCACTCCCATCACTATTACCATTCTAGCTTTGCAACGAGTGCGATCACTAGGCAGCATCTTCTCCGATGAATCATTGGATTACCGAATATGTCCGGGCACAAAAGTCGGCACTGGACTCCATTCCTCCCGACGCGGTGGCGCGGTTGATTGCAACCCTGCGCGATGCGTTGAAGGAAGACCGACAGATTTTTGTTTTCGGCAACGGCGGGAGCGCGGCGAATGCGTCGCACTTCGCCACAGACCTCGGAAAAGGCGCGTCGGACAAGGTTGGCAAACCGTTTCGAGTGCTGTCGCTCAACGACAACGTCAGTTGGATGACAGCCATTGGAAACGATTACGCGTACGAGGACGTGTTCGTGCGTCAGTTGCAGAACTTTGGCAAGCGCGGTGATGTCGCGATCAGTCTCAGCGTGAGCGGCAATTCGCCCAACTGCGTGAAAGCGTTGGAGTGGGCGAAGGCAAACGGACTTCGCACCGCCGCACTCGTCGGAGCCAAACGCGGGCGCATGGCAGAGATCGCCGAGCAGGTCATCGTGATCGCGGACACGCATTATGGTCGCGTTGAAGACGCACAGATGGGTGTGTGCCATCTGCTTTGCTATGCGTTCATGGAACACCCGGAGTGGGCCGGGTGATGTCGCGACGGTTCTCACCACTTGGCGTCTGCCGCCAAAATAATTTGAACAGATTTCCGCCAGTGGAGTCTGCATAGGCGTAAGTGCGTTGCCTGTTGAGAGAAACTTGCGAGAACCCCTCCGGTTCAGGATCGGAATGTTCTTTGAAGATTTTACAATTTCGTCACTGCATCTTGGGTTCAGGTCAGTGCCGGGAAACTACACAGTCCTACAATTGAACCCATCGAAATTCCCCGGGTCTCCCGGCCACCCTCTGGCTGATTGACCCGGTTTTTTCTGTACACAGTGAACGTCCTTGATGGCGATGCCCCGGCGATCCAACAACTCACCCAACGGTTTTCATTTACTCGACTCGATTGGTTTCGGTCACCTGACTTTTTATTTGCGGCATTGTCTCTGGCGGGTCTTGATCGGGAACTTTGAGTTCGGTGCGGAGGCGATTCAATTCCGCGTGCAATTCCTTTTGAGTGGCAGTGTAGTCGGGCTGGCCGTACACGCTGTTCATTTCTTGCGGGTCTTTTTGCAGGTCAAACATCTCCCAGTAGTCCATCCCTGCCTCGTAAAAACGGACGAGCTTGTAACGATCCGTCACCACGCCGTAATGACGTCGAACAGAATGCGGGCCAGGGAACTCGTAGTAATGATAGTAAAAACTTTTGCGCCAGTCGGCGGGCGTTTTACCCTGCAAGACTGACACAAGGCTGCGGCCTTGGATGTCTCCGGGGATGGGTTGACCTGCGGCTTCAAGGAACGTGCTGGCGAAATCAATGTTGGAAACAATGTCCTTGTTCGTGCTGCCCGCCTTCGTTTTGCCGGGCCACCGGACGAGGAGCGGCGTGCGCAACGATTCTTCAAATATCCAACGCTTGTCGAACCATCCATGCTCTCCGAGATAAAACCCCTGATCCGCTGAATAGACCACGATGGTGTTTTCCGCCAACCCCTCGTCATCGAGATACTTCAACAACCGCCCGACGCTTTCATCCACGGACATCACTGTGCCTAGGTAATCGTGCATGTAACGTTGATAACGCCAACGGACGAGGTCTTTGCCCTGCGGATTGGCTTTGCGAAATTCCTCGTTGCGCGGTTCGTAGTAGGCGTTCCACGTTTTCAACTGCGCTGCGGTCATTCCGCGGGGTGACTCCAACTTCGCGTCCAGCGGCGTAAATGTTTTTTCAAGAGTCATGTCCTGCTCGCGTTCGGCCTTGCCGCGACCTGTATAATCGTCAAACAAAGTTTTCGGCTCGGCGAATTTCCGGTCTCCGTTCCAACCCAGGTTTTTGAGATTGGGCGACCATTCCCGGTGCGGAGCCTTGTGTTGCGCCATCAGGAGAAACGGTTTTGACTTGTCGCGCTTCTTGAGCCAATCGAGTGAGAGATCGGTGATGATGTCCGTGACGTAGCCTTCACGTTTGAGTTTCTCACCCATGCGATTCATCGGTGGATTGTAATAAATTCCCTGGCCGGGAAGAATGTCCCAGTAGTCAAAACCCGTTGGATCGCTTACGAGATGCCACTTCCCAATGACGGCGGTTTGATACCCCGCCGCCTGAAGCAGTTTGGGCATTGTCTGTTGCGAGCCGTCGAAACGTCCCCGGTTGTTGTCGTAGAAGCCGTTCGCGTGGCTGTACTTTCCCGTGATTACGCACGCGCGGCTGGGTCCACAGATGGAATTGGGAACCATGGCGCGATGAAAAATCATCCCCTCGCGCGCAAGCCGGTCAATGTTCGGCGTTTGAACCAGCTTTCGCGCGTCGCCATAGGCGCTGATTGCGGAATAAGCGTGATCGTCGGAAAAAATAAAGACGATGTTGGGTCTGTCGGCGGCGTACACCATCGTGATTGCAACGATCAGTTGGAACAGGAACAGGACAGCCCTTCCAAACAGTTTCTGTCTTCTTGGTTTGTTCATGATTATCTGGCTAAACCCCGCAATGCGAGATCATCGGGCCTCACGCCTTTGCGAAAGCCGTTGAAGCTGTAATCGGACGGCTGGAAGTCGCCAATCAGTTGCACATCGGCTCTCGCGGGAACTTCCATTCCGAATCCCCAATAGACGCTGTTGACGAGCAGCCGGCGCAAGTTGTCGTCGCGCAAATCCGTGGAGCTTCCCAGTGTGGTGCAGAACACCTTGTTGGTCTTGCCCGCTTCGTTTTTGTGAATGCGATACCACGCGAGCGGTTGGTGTGGCGTGTTCTTCGTGGGATGAAGCGGCGCATCGGGAGTCGTTCCGTCAAGGATGTCTGCGCGCAGAAGGATGGTTGAATCCGGTTGCGGGTTCACCTTGTAGCAGCCGGTGCCGGCGAAAATTGTTTTGACGCCGCGCAATATCGCATCCTCCTTCAACGCTGGCTCAATCACGCCGCGCGTTGCCTCTTTGTGATTTGTTCCGAGGTGGCTGACCCAGGTTTCACCCAACACCTGCCGTCCGAAACCTCCCGGCCATTCCTTGCTGTTGTGTGTATAGCGGGCGTATGCGGTGTTGGTTGGATTGTTGAACTGAAACGCGTGCGTGCTGGTGCGTAGCGCGATGATCGGTTTGCCCGCAAGATAGGCGTTCACGAAATGCTTCATCGTTTCGTCCGGGTATTGGCGAAAGCGTAGCGACATGAAGATCGCGTCCGCGTGATCGAGCGCCTCCGCACCAACGAGACTTGTCGAGGCATTGGGATTGATCGTGCCGTCCTTTGCATCCAGCGAGAATAGCACGGTGCATTTGAAACCGTGCCTCACGGCAAGAATTTTTGCCATCTGCGGGAGGCTTTCCTCGGAGCGATACTCCTCGTCTCCCGCAAGAAATACGATGTGCCTGCCATTACCCGGCCCGGAGTTGCCTTCATAAACGACGGTGTCTGCCGCGTCAGCGGAGTTGGTCAGGGAAGTTGCCAGCACAAGGCTTGCAAGGAGGATGGAGGCGAAATGGTTTTTCATGATGCGTGCTGCGTTTATTAAAACAGGCTGAACGCCCGCGCGCCATGTCTTAAATGGATTTTGTCACCGTGAGTTTCTGCGCGTGTGATTACAAAACGGTGAGTCTATCTGACGGAGCGCGAGCGGTCTCCCGCTCGCAGCGCGCGAACAGGGAGGAGCGCATGGAATCATTCAGGCCGCCCTGTCGCAGTCTCAGGCAAGAATCTTGTCCACCACATGCCCATGCACGTCTGTCAGCCGGAACTGCCGCCCCTGGTAGGTGTAAGTCAGCCGCTCGTGGTCGAATCCAAGACAATGCAGAATCGTCGCCTGAAGATCATGAACGTGAACCTCGTCCTGCACGACGTGGAATCCCATCTCGTCCGTCGCGCCATAACTCAAACCAGCCTTGATCCCGCCACCCGCCATCCACACCGTGAACGCCTGCGGATGGTGATCCCGGCCCAGGCTTCGGCCCAAGGCCGCGTTGCTCTCCACCATCGGCGTGCGCCCAAACTCGCCGCCCCAGATCACCAGCGTTTCATCCAGCAGCCCGCGTTGCTTGAGGTCTTTTACCAATGCGGCGGAAGCTTTGTCCGTCGCGCCGCAATTATTCTTCAAGTTGCCGATCACGTCCGAGTGCGCGTCCCAACCCTCGTGATAAATGTTCACGAACCGCACGCCGCGCTCGATCATGCGCCGCGCCAGCAGACACGCGCGGGCAAAGCTCGGCTTGTCGGGATCGCACCCATACATCTCCAGCGTCTCCTTGCTCTCCTTCTTCAAATCCATCAAGTCCGGCGCGGAAGTCTGGAGGCGATACGCCATTTCGTAGGACGCAATGCGCGATTCAATTTCCGGGTCACCAACAATGCCCAGCCGCGCGTGATTCATTTCTTCAATCAAGTCCAGCGACGCGCGTTGCAGTTTCGGATCAACGCCTTTCGGGTTGGTGACGTTGAGAATGGGATCACCTTGATTCCGAAACCGCACACCCGCATACAGCGAAGGCATGAAGCCGCTAGACCAGTTTGCCGAGCCGCCACTGATGCCAGACCCCGTGGACATGACCACGTAGGCTGGCAAATCCTGACTTTCACTACCCAAGCCATAAATCACCCACGAACCCAGACTGGGCCGCCCCGGTTGAGAAAATCCTGTGTTCAGAAAAATCTGACCCGGCGCATGGTTGAACTGATCCGTCTTCATGGACTTGATCAGGCAGATGTCGTCCACCACTCCGGCGAGATGCGGCAACGCTTCGGAGATTTCCGCACCGGAGTTCCCGTGTTTGCCAAACTTGTATTGTGGCCCCAGCACCGCCGCATCAGGCCGAATGAACGCATACCGCTGACCGGCGATGACCGACGGCGGCAGGGGTTTGCCCGCAAGCTTGGCGAGTTCTGGTTTGTGATCGAACAAATCCAACTGGCTCGGCGCGCCCGACATGAACAGATGGATGACGTGCTTGGCTTTGCCGGGAAAGTGGGGCGCGCGTGGTTTGAAAACATCGCCAATCGCCGGGGTCGCCCCGAAAGTTTTTGAAACAAACGCGTCCGTGAGCAGCGAAGCGAGAGCCATCTTGCCCAAGCCCAGCCCGCATTCCTTCAAAAACCAGCGTCGCGAATTCACGCGTGGATTGCTGCAAGCATAGAGATGGTCGTGGCAGTTCATGGGAAAATAGGAAAATACCCAAGTATCCAAATACCCAAGAATCGTGCGCGCGGTGTTTGGGTGTTTGGGTGTTTGGATACTTGGGTAATTGTTTGTTCTGATGGTTTCATTTTATCGTTCTTACTTCTTGTACAGCGCGCAAAAGATCAAATGCAACTCTTTCGCCTCGACCCAAAGCACGCGCGCCTCCGGCTTGAGCCATTCTTCAGCGACTGCAATCATCCGCAGAAAAAACTTCGTCTCCCGCGCCTCTTTTTTACAGGTGCCGATCTTGTACTTGTAATCTTTGCGCGAAACGCCCTCATCGGCCTCGCAGTAGTTTGCCCCTACGCTTGTCCCCGCGCCCACCAGTTGGCTGATTAGCCGGTTGTTCGCCGGATTCTGAGGAATCTTCTTCGCAAACCGGATAATCGCTTCGCCGAACTGCGCGGTGCGCTCTTCAAGATCGTAAGGCTTGGTCAGCCGGGGATCATCGCGCAATTCGCCGCCAGTGAATTCCAATCCCCAAAACAATTCCTCCCCGCCAACGTCCGCCAATCCGCCATCCCGCGCAGCGTCATCAGGTTTGGGTCTTTGTGTCCTTGGGTATTTCATTCTGTCAGCTCTTGGTGATGGTTTCGTCCAAGTTCAACAGCACCCGCGCGACGGTTGCCCATGCCGCCTGCTCGTTCAAGTATTCACCCTCTTTCACTTCAAGAATCTCTGTTGCCTTCAATTCCCCACTCGTGAACCGCGCGAGTTGCGTCTGGTAAAACTGAGCCAGCTTCGCGCGTTCAACATCGGATGCCGGTCTCGTGAGACAACGTCGCACCAGCAATTCAACGCGCTTCGCGTCGTCGCCCTCCGCATTGGCCGCCAGCTTACCGAGTGCGCGGGCGATTTCCATGAACGCGGCGTCATTGAGCAACGTCAGCGCTTGCAACGGAGTATTGGAACGCTCACGCCGCGCGAGACAAGCCTCGCCGCTCGGCCCGTCAAACGTCGCCGTCATCGCGTACGGCGCGGTGCGCTTGGCAAATGTGTACAGCCCGCGACGATACCGATCCGCTCCTTCGCTCGTTTTCCATTCCAACGCGCCATACGCTCCCTCGGAAGAAACGCCCGGCGGTTGCGGCGGATAAACACTCGGCCCGCCGATTTTTTCGGAGAACAAACCACTCGCAACCAACGCGGCGTCGCGCACCATCTCCGCTTCCAGCCGCAGGCGCGGCCCGCGCGTCAACAGCACGTTCACCGGATCGCGCTCACGAAGTTCAGCACTCACTTCGCTCGACTGCTGATACGTCGCGCTCATCACGATGAGCTTGTGCATTTTCTTTTGCGACCAACCTTGCTTCACAAACTCCACCGCCAGCCAGTCCAGCAATTCCGGGTGCGACGGCAATTCTCCTTGAAACCCAAAATCCTCCGTCGTGCAAACCAGTCCCCGCCCGAAGAACGCCTCCCAATCCCGGTTCATCACCACGCGACCCGTGAGCGGATTTTGCGCTGACACCAGCCACTTCGCGAGCGCAACCCGGTTCTTCGCCGCGTTCTCCGGCAACGCTGGCAGGAACGACGGCACGCCCGGCGTCACTTCTTCCTTGGGCTGGAGAAACTCGCCGCGATGATGCCGGAACGTCGGCCTCTCGTGTCCCGTCGGTCGCTCTCGCATCACAAGCGTGGTGGAAAACTTCGGCGTTTCCTTCTGCAACTTCTCAATGTCACGGCGTGGCCTGGTGTAGTCGGAAGACAGTTGCGCGAACTGCCGAAACAAGACCACGCGCTCGGACGAGA
>JAYUAV010000203.1:0-14335 GCA_043741175.1 Verrucomicrobiota bacterium | reverse complement strand
CTGCTCGCCACCGTGTTTCCATACGCATCATATCGGTAACTCGCCGCCAACCCTTGCTGAGGTGTCTGCAAATACGTCACGTTCCCGTTCCCATCCGCGTGGAAATAATAACTCCCAAGGTTCATCCAAGCGTACGTGCTGGCCAGCAAACCTCCGATCCCGCCTGCGCCTTCCAAGCTGCCGCTCAAGTCCGTGCCGCGCGTGTAACTCACCCGAACCGTATTGTCATCCCAACGCTCTTGCACCACTCGCATCCCGTCATACACATAAATCAAGCTGCCCAAATAGATGTATTCCCCGATATCCCATGACCATTCCCATGTGGACTTCGCACGCAACCGACCCAACCCGTCATACGTGAACGAAACCTGATACCCATAACTGAAATCTATCCCCACCATCCGATTCTCACAGTCATAATAGTAAAAGTAATCCGAACTCGCATCCTTCGCATTCAGATTTCCGTTCCCATCATACTGCAACCAACTCATGCCCGGTGCTGTCGCCAACTGATTCTTCCCATCCACCGTGAACGTCTCCAACGTCCCGTTGTTCGTCCGGTAATTCAGATTCCACGCCGCGTCATACTTGTAACCCCGATCTTCAGCAGCCGTGGAACTATCCACCACGCTCAACTGCCCGATGCTGTCATACCGATTCGTTGACCAGTTCACAGAGTTCGTCATCGTGTGCCGCTGATTGCCCGCGTTGTAACCATACTCCGCCTTGTTCAACGTCGTGTTCCCGGAGTTGTTCAACTTGGTGAATCGCATCCGCGCCACATTGTCGTAATAGTTCGTGATATAGCTGTTGTTGGGCAGGGAAAGCTTCTTCACCAACGGACTGCCCGGTGCGGTCGCGCCCAGCGTGTAATTAAACGCACCCGCCTTGCTCGTCACACCCGTCAATCGCTTGGCTGCATCATACCCAAACCCATTCGTCCAACTGCCCGTGGGCTGCGCCAGACTTAGGTTCGTTCTCAAGCCAGCATAGTAAAAGTTCGTCACGGTATCGTTGGCAAACGGGCCGTCCTCAGTGAACAGCCGCCCGGCGATGGTGTAGGTATATTTGTTCGTGCCCGATGCGTCCACCATGTTCGTCACCCAACTCGGAACTCATTCAGTGTAATTACTCCGGACTGACCCCTTTACTCAAAAGCAGAAAGTTTCTCAAACCATTTCAATTGTTTCTCAAACCAGCCGCGCTTTTACAGTTCACGCGCGCAGGAGTTGCGTTTCCGCACGGGCGCGGGTGAATACCAGAGCGGCGGTGTACACACCAAGGCCAAGCGGATGATGTTGGAAGAGGTCATCCCCGGCACAACGTATGAAGTGCAGACGCGCAGCGTGGGCGGCACAACGGGTTATTCCGATTGGAGCGATCCGGTCTCGCACATGGCCACGTAGTCAAATCAATCACCTCACCCCGTCCCTCTCCCCATCCGATGGAGAGAAGGTGGAGCAAAGCGGAACACGGCTCTTGCAGCGTGTTCCGCTGTTTTTATTTTGACTCGCCGTTCTAAATCTGCAGGCCGGTCGGAGGCGATTCCTTGTCACGCAACACAAGCAACTGAACCTTCGTCTGCGTGAACGCCAGCTCCAGTTCCTGGATGTATTGCATCGCGCCCGTGACTTTGCCGGAGTTGCCGAGGTTTTCCAACTTCTGCGCCAGTTCGATGATGCGTTTGCACCCCATGTTCAAACTCATGCTCTTGAGCGCGTGCGCATGGAACGCCAGTTTCTTCGGGTCTTCTGAAGCTTGAACAATCATCGTCACCCGCTGCGGCGCGCTCTCGATGTAGAGATCAATCAACTCGCGCAACATACTCACGCCATTCGTCGGCGGCATCTCGCGTAAGTCTGCAATCACACTTTCATCCAACAACCCCGGCGAGATGTCCCCCGGATTCCGCGTAAAGAAAGCCGTGTCATGCTTCACCATCTTTGTCGGCCCCCAACGCTCAATCGCCGCTTGAAGATCCGCCACACGCACTGGCTTCGAGATGTAATCATCCATACCCGCTGCCAGACATTTCTCGCGATCACCCATCAAGGCATTGCCCGTCATCGCGATGATCACGGGACGACGATCCCGCGTCCACCGTTGGCAAATAAGTTTTGCACAATCCAGCCCGTCCATCTCCGGCATCTGCACGTCGAGGAACAACATGTCGTAAGTTTTTTGCTCAAGTGCCCTGATCACTTCGTTGCCGTCTGCCGCCAAATCAGCGCGGTAACCCAATTTATGCAGCACACTAACGCCGACCTTTTGATTGATTGGATTGTCGTCCGCCAGTAACACGCGCAATGGAAGCCGGCGCGCGAAATCAGAATCCAATCCCGGCGTGAACGCGGATTTCTTGTCCCGTTGCACCGGAACACCCAGCGCGCGACAAAGTGATTCGAGCAGTTGCGCAGGACGGATCGGCTTGTGGACAAACGGCGCGACCTCCAGTTTCGCATCACGGAAATCATCCGCCCGCAAACGCGTTGCCGAGAGAAAGAGCAGCGCGACATTACGCCCCGCATCTAGCTTGCGAATATCATGGGCGAGCGCAAAGCCATCGCCGCTCGGCATCCCAGCATCCAGAACAACCACATCAAACGGCTTGCTCTTCTCAATAACCGCGAGCGCATCGCAACTCTTGGCCGCGACTTCCACCTTCATCCCCCAATGCTCCAACCGATGCCGCAAGATGCGTGTGCTGCTTGTGCCATCACCTGCGATCAACGCCCGCTTGCCCGTGAGTTGGACTTGCGGCGATTGCCACGCCGGAGGTGAACCCGCCGCCGCACCGCGCGTCAGGATCGTGAAATGAAACGTCGAACCCTTCCCTGTATCGCTGTCCACCCAGATGCGCCCTCCCATCAACTCGACCAGACGCTTGCTGATCGCCAGCCCAAGTCCCGTCCCGCCGAAGTGCCGCGTCGTGGACGAATCCACCTGATGAAACGATTTGAACAAACGATTCTGTTTATCCAACGGAATCCCGATACCCGTATCGCGCACACTGAAATGCAGCAACCACTGCTCAGGATGCCGCATGAAGCTGGTTTCCGTCTCGTGCCCCGCATCCAACGTCCGTTGTCCGTGCGATGCCGGAGACACCTCCACCACCACCTCGCCCTGCGCCGTGAACTTCACTGCATTGCCGATCAGGTTGACAAGAATCTGCCGCAACCGCGTCACGTCACTCACCAGAATCTTCGGGATGGAATCCTCCACGTTGTAAGCAAGATCAAGTTTCTTCTCCGTCGCCTTCACCGCCAACAGATCAAGCGCCTCCTCGATGCAGGTGTGAATCTCAAACGGGTGATGCTCCAACTCCAGCTTGCCCGCCTCAATCTTCGAGAAGTCCAGGATGTCGTTGATGATCGTGAGCAACGCGTCAGAGCTACCACGAACTCCCTCCACGTATTCGCGCTGTTCATCCGTGAGATCGGTGTCGAACAACAGCGAGATCATGCCGATCACACCATTCATAGGCGTGCGTATCTCGTGACTCATGTTCGCGAGGAACGCCGACTTGGCGAGCGTGGCCTCTTCGAGTTTTTGGTTCAACGCCACGAGCTGCGCGTTGCCATTTACAAGTTGCTGCTGGCTCTCGCGAAGCGCGCGATACGCCTCATCGCGCTGCAACTGGTTCAGATACGCGCGTGTGTGATAGCGGATGCGGGCGATGAGTTCGATGCGATCCGGCAGCTTGACCACGTAATCATTTGCGCCAAGCGAAAACGCCTGGCCTTTCACCTGCGGATTTTCATTCGTCGAAAGAACGATGATGGGAATCTCGTGCGTGATTGGATTCGACCTGAACTGATTCACGAGCGTCAACCCATCAATCCCCGGCATCACCAAATCTTGAAGAATCACCGTAGGTCTGATCTGCGTGGCCACATTCAACGCCTCCCGCGCGTCCGCGCAATAATGGAAATCAATGTCCGGCTCACTCGCGAGCGCGCGGCGGATGGCTTCGCACACCATCGCCTGATCGTCCACCAACAACACCATCGCATGATACTCCGGCGGCTGTTGCGGCAGTTCATCCACCTCGTCAGTGATGACTTTGTTGATCGGTTGAGAACTTTCTTCGGCCATAATTTTCAATGTATCGTCGCAAGCCTTGGGTCTAAAGTCTAAAGTCCCACCTGCCGCTTTAGCCTGCATCTCTTGCTCATAATCTTTTTCTCAATCTTCTTCCGCCCGCGATTAAGAAAAAGATTATGAGTAAGATTAAGACCAAACCCCACAGCGGTAATTTCAATCAGTCCCCGCGCGCCAGACGTTGACCTTCACCCCTGAGCCGGAATCAACATCGCCAGTCGCGGCCCGATCTTGTCCAACGCTAGGATATCCTTCGCCGCGTCCAACTCAGCGGCAGCCTTCGGCATTCCGTAGATCGCACTCGTACCCTTGTCCTGGGCGATGGTGTGATGTCCCGTATCTCGCAACGCCTTCAATCCTTCCGCACCGTCGCGTCCCATGCCCGTGAGCAAAACACCCACCGCCCTAGCACGCCAACTTTCATTCGACCGCTGCGCTTTCCCTTTCAATCCAATGTTAGGCGCAGGCCAGAACTTTGCCACGCTTCGGAAAAACACATCCACAGACGGACAATACGATGACTCGATGGGCGCAGACGAATATCCCAGTTGCGTAGGACTGAACATCACGAGATGCCGGTCTTGCCCGGCAAGATAAACAACACCCGGCTCCAAGCGATCTCCCTCCTGCGCCACCCGCACCTGAAGTTTTGTGTGTGCCGTGAACCACGCCGTCAGTCCGTGTGCGAATTGTTTATCCACATGCTGGATGATCACCACCGCCGCCGAAAAATCCGCTGGCAACGCACCAAGAATCGTCGTCAACGCCGCAGGCCCGCCCGCCGACGCGCCGATCACAACCAGATTTTGCGCACGAGGGACTGACGCCGGTTGGCTGAAGTCAGAAGCCGGAAGTCGGAAGTTGGACTTCTGACCTCTGACCTCCGACTTCCGATTTCTATTTCCCGCTGGCGTACCGACAAGCCGGTTGATCGTCTCAATCTTGCCGAGCAACTCGCGCGCGTCCTCCAACCTCTCCGAATCTGTGAACACCGGAATGCTCACCGCATCCAGCGCGCCTGCGCCCATCGCTTCAAAAACTTTCCCGGTATGTTCCTCCACTTTCGCCGTGACGATCATGATCGCGCACGGTGTCTTGGCCATGATCTGCTTGGTGGCTTGAATCCCGTCCAGCTTCGGCATGAACAAATCCATCAAGATCAGATCAGGCTTGTCGCGTTCACACCGCGCCACCGCATCCGCGCCATCATGCGCGATCCACGCCACGTCATGCGCACCCGCGCGCAAGATGACCCGTCGCAACACTTCTGATGCGATGATGGCGTCGTTAGCAATGCCGATTCTCATTTGTTGATAATCAAAATTCTGTTTTGAATTTTGGATTGTTCACTCATCCGCTTCCCCGATCAAATCCACCACCGCCTGCAAGAGCGTTTCGTCATGGAAACTTCCCTTCGTCAGATAATAATCCGCACCCGCGTCCAGCCCGCGCTTGCGGTCTTCTTCGCGATCTTTGTAGGAAACGATCATCACTGGCAACGACTTCAAGTGTTCATCTTTCTTGATGAGCGTGGCGAGTTCGATCCCATCCAACCGGGGCATGTCCACATCCGTGATGACGAGATCGTAATCATTGCTGCGAACCGCGTTCAAACCATCCATGCCATCCACCGCCACATCGGTCGAGTAACCCGCGCCATCCAGCAGCTTGCGTTCGAGCTCCCGCACCGTCAACGAATCATCCACCACGAGGATGCGCTTGCGTTTGTAACTCGACGGATTCAACGCCGCGTGCCTTACATTCTTCAACTCACCCGACGTGACAAGTTTTTCGATGGATCGGATGATGTCATCCACATCCACGATCAACACCGGTGCGCCATCCTCCATCAACGCCGCCGCGCTGATGTCCTTCACCTTGCCCAGACGCGGATCCAGCGGTTGAACCACCAGCTCCCGCTCGCCCAAAAACCGATCCACCAGCAACCCATACCGTTGATGCCGCTCCCCAACGACCACCACAGACAACTCCGTATCGGGCAGTTTCATGTCAGGACAATCGAACAACTGGTTGGCTGCAAGCAAGCCCACATGTTGATCGCCCAGCCGAAAATGATGCCGCCCCTCCAGCGTCTCGATACGATCATGTGACAGCTTGAGCGTGTTGCCGATCTGTGCGAGCGGGAACGCATACGGCTCACCGCCGATCTCGACAAGCAATGTGCGAAGCACCGAGAGCGTCAACGGCAGTTGCAACTGGAAGCGCATCCCGCGCCCGCGCAACGTTGAGACGCGCACGCTGCCGCGCACGCTCTTCACCATGTTTTGCACGATGTCCAGCCCCACGCCGCGCCCAGAGATTTCTGTGACCGTGTCTTTCAACGTGAAGCCTGGCAGAAACAAAAATTGCAACAGCTCTGGGTCAGTCATCTTTTCCGCAATGCCCGGCGTCGTGAGTTTTCGATTCACGATCACATCGCGCACGCGCCGCGTGTCCAATCCCGCGCCGTCATCCGCCACGATCACTTGCAACATCCCTGCTGTGTGACGCGCTTCGAGCCGGATGACTGCCTCGGCGGGCTTGCCTTGCCGCACCCGTTCGTCCGCCATTTCGCAACCGTGATCCACGGCGTTGCGGATCAAATGCGTCAACGGTGCTTCGAGCCGTTCAAGAATGTCGCGATCCACCTGCGTCGCCTCGCCTGTGATTTCCAGTCGCACGGACTTGCCCAAGCTCCGGCCCAGATCGCGCACCATGCGAGGGAAGCGTTGCGCGCCATCGCCGAACGGTCGCATCCGCGTGCGAAGCACTTCCAAGTAAAGTCGGTTGGAGAGACTCGACGCGCGCCGGTCATAGAGATCAAGCTCCTGCAACCGGTCGTTCAGATAATGCCGGGTCTCGGTCACTTGCGTGAAGAGATGATTGAACTTTGCCTTGGCGGTTTCTGAAAATAATTCACCCTCTCCCCCCTTCAAACTTCCCCCCTCACCCATTTTGTCCGGGGTGAAGGGGAGAGAGGGGGATAAACTTTTCTCGCTGTTACAATGCTGCTGCAACGCCTCCATCGTCTCCTGTATCTCCATCTGCATCCGCTTGAACCGTTGCATGGATTCTGAGAACGGACGCAACCAGCGAGATTCCACGAGTGATTCACCCGCGAGAGCCAGAAGCCGATTGAGATTTTCTGCTGTGAGCCGGAGGAAACGATCCGGCTCATCCACGGGAATTTCAGTTGGCGGTTGAATGTCCGCAGTTTTGTAAAGCGAGGTGTCGCCCGTGTGCTGGGTGGTTTCCAATTTTACCGGCATCACGCTGGTATCAGTCATCTGATTTTCAACCGGCATCAGAGCGCGGATGGTTTGCAACCACGCTTCCACACTGGCACCGTGCTTCTTCTTCCATGCCGCAATGGTTGTTTCATCATGGACGCAAGCCTTGGCCAACCAATCAAGCCCTTGCAACAACACATCCACAGACTCGCGACTAAACTCCAGCGCGCCCCGCTGTCCCGCCACGAAACAATCCTCCAACGCGTGGGAAATCTGGACGACTAACGTGAGATTCACAATCCGCGCAGCACCCTTCAACGAATGAGCCGCACGCATCAGCGACTCCAACAGTTCCGCAGTTGGCGTCTGGAGATTTGGTTTCTGTATCCCGACATCCGAGCCAACACTCTCCAGTTCAAGCAAACCGTTTGTGAGCGCGCCGATCTGATTCTCCGCCTCCATACGGAAAAGTTCCTGCATGGACAGGTTGCGGTGATCGGATGTGTCGCGCTTCTTCACGAGAGATTCCGGTTGAGCGAGGCGAACAATGCATCTGGATCAAGAAACCCAACGGTGAAGTTGCGCCACGGAAACACGCCCGTCGCACAACTCATCGCCGAGTGAGCCACCGTGGCGGGAGCTTCCCGCAAATCCGCCGAATGAAAGCGATGCACGCCATGAACCTCATCCACAGGGAACGCAACGCGTTGTCCGTTCCAATCCGCCACAAGCAACCGATCAAACACCGCGATCTGTCGCTTAACCATCGCCGTGGATTCCAGCCCCAACAATTTCCCGATAGACGCGCAGATGAGAATCTCCCCGCGCACATTGACGATGCCAAGAACCACGCCGCGCCGCCGATGCGGCACCGTGTGCATCACGCGACGCTCGGACACTTCCTGAAACGCCTGTGTCGGCATCCCCAACCATTCACCGCCCACGCGAAAGATCACGGCGGAAGTCTTGGCGGGCGTGGCGATTTGTTTATCCAGCGCGAAATGTTCCGTCCACTCGCGGCGATAATCTGGCGCAATCGGACGATCCAAGAATTGAGCCGCCGCCGCCGAATACACCGGGCAATTGTGACAATGGATGTGCCGCGTCAATTCGCGACAGGTTTGATCTCCCACCACGCCGATCCTGTTCCAACAATCATCAACGGTCGCCACAGTCTCAAGTCCAACGTCAGAAGCGTGAGCCGAGAGCGGCGACTTGGGTGCTAAGACTTCTGTGGAATGTTCGCTCACAATTCACCCCGATGTTTCAGACTCACCCGCTCGGCGCGACGCTTGAACGCGTCCGCTCGAGTGACATTTCCATTCTTTTCCAACCACAACGCGGCGTGAACCAACGCCTCATAATGATTCGGCTCAAGGTAAATGGCCTTGCGATAATTCGTGATGGCATCGGGATCATTCACCGCATCTTTCACCAAGCCCAACAAGTAGTAACCCTCCGCGCACGTATCGTCCGTCTCCAAATGTTTCTGGCAAAGCACCTCCGCATCGGCGAGCTGCCCCGCATCGGCAAGCTGCCGCGCAATGATCAGCGGCGACACCGCCTGATCCATTTCCAACACGACCACTTGAGGCAAACCGAGGTGAGAGGCCGGAAGTCGGAGGTCTGACTTCTGACTTCTGACTTCCACCACCCGTGACGCAAACGCATGGGAAATGTTTGTGTTCACAAATCCACACTCAGTCACGATGGGCATTTCTGCGGGACCGACGAACAACACGCCATCCGTCGCCAACATCGTGCGAATTTTATTCAACGCCGCACTTTGCGTGACGCGATCAAAGTAAATGAGCAAGTTGCGGCAAAAAATAAAATCATACCGCACGGTGGGCTTGAATCCTTCCCGCAACAGATTGTCCCGATGAAACGTGACATGACGTTGGATGTCGGGACTGAGCGCGTAGCCGTCCTCCATGTGTGTCCCTCTCCCCCCTTCACCCCCCTCACCCAAAACTCTCTGGGTGAGGGGGGTAGTTTGAAGGGGGGAGAGGGAGTGAACAACTGGTACAAAATACTTGTCGCGAAATTCCAGATGCTTCCCGCGAAAAGAATTTTGTCCGTAGATGGCATTCCCAGCCCGTGCAATCGCGTTCGCTGAAATATCCACCGCGTTCACCGCGAACCTGTCCGCCGGCATTCCCGCGTCCAACAACGCCATCACCATCGAGTAAGGCTCTTCCCCCGACGAGCATGGCAGACTCAAGACGCGCATCACGCCTTGAGGATTGCGAGGCAACCATTCCTTGAGCGCAAGAGTGGCAAACGCGGCGAAGGCTTCCCGTCCGCGCATGAACCAAGTTTCGGTGACGACAATTGCCTCTACCAGCGCGCTTAATTCTTCCTGCGACTCCGCAAGCAACTGTTGGTATTCCTGAGCGTCCTTCAAACCATGCTGCTTCATCCGCAAGCGCGATGTCCGCTCAATCACTGACGAGCCGATGGACGCCGCGTCCAACCCGATCTGTCTGCGGAGGATTTCTTCAATGCGTTGCATCAAGAGCCTCCGTAGTTGATTGAGTGTTGAGAGCGGAATAAGGTTGGCTGGAAACCATCAACCCCAGCCCCTCCACCATCAACCTTTCAGGGTTGATGACTTGCACCACGCCCCGGCCATCCATCAACACCGGCCCCAGAAACGGTGACGACGCCAACTGCACGCCGGGATCAAGAAACTCACTTTCCTCGCGCCGCAACGTCTCGGTGACGCGCTCGGCGATGAGTCCCACGAGTTGTTGTTCGCCGGGATTTTTTCCGTGGTTGATGAGAATGATCCGCGTGCTGAAGTTTTCCTGAGCCGGTCTTCCCACAGTGAGTTCGCACAGATCAATGGCAGGCACGGGCCGTCCGCGATAGATGAACACGCCCGCCACGCCGCGTGGGGATTGCGGAAAGCGTTTTATCGCGAGCAGCGGGACGACTTCCACCACGCGCGCGGCTTCCAACGCGTAGCGTTCCTGACCGAGATGGAAGAGAACGAACAACATGGCATTTAGTCTAAGGTCAAAAGTCTAAAGCCTAAAGTCCACCCAGTCATAGGCGCGCGAACTTTAGCCTTTAGACATTGGACTTTAGACGTCCCCTTCATTTTTCCTCCAGCTTGAAGCGAGCCACGCTGGTCTGAAGTCCTCGTGCGGCTTCGTTCAATTGTTCGATGGCGATATTGGATTGACGCAATGAATCCGCAGTCTGATGCGCGGCCTCGCTCAGTTGCGTGAGCGTCTCGCTGATCTGCTGCGCGCCCGTAGCCTGCGCGTGCATCCCTTCGCTGACGGTGGCAAACCTCGGCGTGAGCGTCTGCACTTGATGGATGATCTGCGCGAGTTGCGTGCTGACTTGGCGTATCTCATCCACGCCGCGTCGCACTTCTTCGGAAAATTTATCCATGCCCATCACGCCTGCGGTCACAGCGGATTGCATCTCCTTGACCATCTTTTCGATGTCGTAAGTCGCGACGGCAGTTTGGTCAGCAAGTCGGCGGATTTCCATGGCCACAACCGCGAAGCCTAGCCCGTACTCGCCCGCCTTCTCCGCTTCAATGGCGGCGTTGAGCGAGAGAAGATTTGTCTGGTCGGCAACTTTCGTGATGGTCGTGACCACGGAATTGATGTTCGCCGTCTTCTCGTTCAACACGGAAAGTTTTCCTGTGATGGATCCGGACGCGTCCATGATCTGACGCATGGTTGTCTCCATTCGCGCGATGCCGCTTTGTCCGCTGCCCGCGAGTTTTGCCGCGTCATGCGCCACGTCCACGACTTCATTCATGGTCTTGTCCAACTCACGCGAGGTGGCGGAAATTTGCTTCGATGTCGCGCCAATCTCGGCTGTGGTCGCGGCGATTTCCGTGGTGGTGGTCTGTTGCTCGCGCGATGTAGCCGCGATCTGCGTGGCCGTGATGTTGACCTGCACGCCGGAGCGCTGCACTTGCCCGACCAGCACGGAGAGTTCATCCGCCAGACGATTTAACCCATCGCCGATGACGCCGAACTCGTCTTTGCGTTTCAAATCAACGCGGCGCGTGAAGTCGCCATTCCGCATTTGCTCAATCACGCCGACAAGTTGAGTGAGCGGAATCGTGACCGCCGAATAGCCCAGACGCGTGACCCAAAGTGCGAGGAACGCAGTCAGCAACATCCCGATGATGCAAAGCATCGTGGTGGTGCGAACCCGCACGTTACCGTCCTTGTTCACTTCTTCCACCTGCTTGGCAAATTCGTTCACCAACCTGTCCCGATCCGCCGCGAGGGAGGGATGGGCTTTCAGGAAGAAGTCGCGTGCGCCGAGAGGATCGCTCCCAATCATTTCCAACGTCTTGGTGATATGTAGATCGGGCGCGACCAGAAAAAATTCCTGTAGATTCTTCAGCGGCTGCCTCAACTTATCCTCATCAGCGAATTCAGTCTGCAAATCCGAGACGGCGTCCTTGAGATCCCCGAACGCTGTCTTCACATGACTGCGCTCCGTCTCCACAAGCTTCTCGTTTCGCGGATCCAAAATCATGACACTCAACGATTCGCTAATGACCATGGCATCATAGCGGATGCGAAAGCTTTCAGTTCGGAGACGTTCGCTTACATGTTCGCTCCGCGACCGCGCATGGACGATCCATGCCGCGAGTACAGTCGCAACGATGAGGGAGGCGATTGAAGTGGCGAGCGTCGTGTTGAGCCGTTTCCAGATGGACGTGTTCATGAGCGCAATTTTTCTATCACCATCATCCTGCCATGCCCAGGGAAAAACAAGAATGTTTGTTTTCCGCCGCAACACGGTTAATTTAACCGCGCACCGTCCATGAAGATACCGCCCGTCATTCTAGCCTCCGCTTCACCACGCCGCGTGGAATTGTTGCGCCAGATCATCCCCAAGTTCGAGGTCATGCCAAGCGACGCATCGGAAATTCACGATGAACAACTCACCGCAGCGGAGATGGCGCAGGTCAACGCCTACCGCAAGGCGCGCGTGGTCGCCAAACGTTTTCCCGACGCGCTCGTTCTCGGCGCGGACACGCTGGTGTATCTGGATCGCGAAACAAAATTGTTCGGCAAACCCCGTGACCGCACGGATGCGGCGCGGATGCTTTCTGAATTGCAGGGTAAAACTCACGCCGTCATCACCGGAGTCTGCCTGCTCCATCTGCGCTCACATCGGCAAATGATTTTCTCCGACTGGACAGATGTGACATTTCAACCGCTGATCACCGCTCAAATACAGGAGTATTTGGCGTTGATGAATCCGCTGGATAAAGCTGGCGCCTACGCGATCCAGGAACACGGAGAACGCATCGTTGCTGGAATCTCCGGCTCCTACACCAACGTCGTCGGCCTGCCAGTGGAACGACTGAGCGAGAAACTCAAATCATGGTGAAGTTTGCCGTTGAACTCCTGCCCAACCAAAGAAACAACAAAGCCGGAGACATGACGTCTCCGGCTTTGTTTTGAAAATATCCGATCAGGCTTTGGCGGGCTTCGTGCCGCGCTTGGCTGCACGCGCATCAAACTGAACAGCGGACATCACGTTCGAGACATGCACCGTGCCTTCGCGTTCGATAATCGCTCCCTGCGGATGCTGTTGGCTCTTGCGAGTGTGACGCTTCATCATCGCGACACCTTCCACGACGACACGATCCTTCTTGGGAAGAACTGAGATGATACGACCACGCTTGCCTTTGTGGGAGCCGGAAAGCACCACAACTTCTTCGTTTTTCTTGACGTGAAAACTCTTCATAACTTCAAATCACTTCCGGGGCCAGCGAGATGATCTTCATGAACTTCTTGTCGCGTAATTCGCGAGCAACAGGTCCGAAGATGCGTGTGCCCTTGGGGTTTTCTTCTGCGTCAATGATGACGCAGGCATTGTTATCAAAACGGACATACGATCCATCCGCACGGCGGGTGATCTGGCGCGTGCGAACAACGACAGCGTTGTGAACTTCACCTTTTTTCACCGTGCCATCCGGCGCGGCAACCTTGATGTGAACTTTGATCACATCACCGATGCCAGCGTAACGTTGGTTGCGACCCAACACGCCGATGTTCCAGGCCACTTTCGCGCCCGTGTTATCGGCTACATCAAGGCTTGAACGGATTTGTAACATAAAAATTTATCAGGCTGCCACGCGATCCAGATCGGTGTTCTTGACGACGACTTCCACCAGACGCCAGCGTTTGAGCTTGGACAGGGGGCGGGTTTCTTCAATACGCACCTTATCGCCAACCTTGGCTTCGGATTTCTCGTCGTGCGCGTAAAATTTGGTGAAGGCCGTGACGACCTTCTTGAATTTAGGATGCGGGAAACGACGTTCCACACGCACCACAATGGTCTTCGCCATCTTGTTCGAGATCACGTCGCCCGTGCGTTCTTTGCGCGTGCCACGTTTCTCGACCGTTTGATTCGCTGTTTGATCCATACAATGAAATTAAGCCGATTTTTTACTGCGGAGTTGTGACGAGCGAGTCTCAAGACGCGCGATGTCACGACGCAACGTCCGCAAACGCGCGGGCTTTTCCAATTGCGCGCTCGCCTGCTGCAAGCGGAGATTGAACATTTCCGTGCGCAAGTCCCGGCCCTTGGCCGCGAGCTCCACCTGCGTCATGTCTTTGATTTCCGAAAACTTCATAAAATTTTTCTTACGCGACGTGTTGATGACGTGCGATGAACTTGGTTTTGATCGGCAGCTTGGATGCAGCCAGCCGCATACAATTGCGAGCCACCGCCTCAGTCACTCCGTCCACCTCGAACAGAATGTTTGCCGGACGCACGACGGCAACCCAACCTTCGAGAGGTGCTTTGCCCTTACCCATACGCGTTTCGAGCGGTTTCTTGGTGAACGACTGCTGCGGGAAAATCCGAATCCACAACTTGCCGTGACGCTTCATCTCACGGGAGATGGCGACGCGTGCAGATTCAATTTGCTTGCTGTCCATCCAGCAACGTTCGAGGGCCATCAAACCGTACTCGCCAAAAGAAACTTTGCTGCCGCGATA
>JAYUAV010000202.1:0-13001 GCA_043741175.1 Verrucomicrobiota bacterium | reverse complement strand
GGCGGATGAACCGTATTGCGGTTTGCTGGAACTCCTGCACGGCTGGCAACATCAGGCAATGCAGAATTTTGGAATGGCGCAGAATGGAAACCCTCGCTGCGACCGGTGGAGGCGAAGGGGAGGGTGAAAGTGGAATGATGGATTACTGGATGGGTGGATTTGAATCCGTGTCAATTCGTGAAATCTGTGTCAAAGTCTTGTTTCGGAATCAGTGTGTCATTCAATTGGAACGGAGTGCGATAAAATTGGAACGGGCTACGAGTCTTTGCCTCGGCGGTGCGGGAAAATTGGAACGGCTTACGGCTCTTGAGACACGGGGTGCGGGTAAATGAAGTCGGGTTACGAGTAACAGGACATGGCTTACGAGTACACAGACACCGGTTACGACCGAATGGACACGAAGAGCGTGTCTTTGAACGCCAAGCGGGGGGTTATGGGTGTGGTGTGCGATAAAATGAGACGCGGGTGGGCTTGCGGCGCGGTGGGACTCGATAAATTCCGCCAGCGCAAGTCGCGGTGCTAGTGCGTCTGCGTCCGATCAGGCGTAGAGTGCTGCTTTCAAATCCCGCACCAGCACGCTCATGAACGGATAACGCATGTCCGGGTCGCGCTCGATGCACTTGAGAATGGCTTTCTCCAAACCGACTGGGATGTCGGGATTCAACTCGCGCGGTGTTTTGAAATCAGAGCGATCTGTCTGTGAGTGCAAGATGTCTGTGGAGGTTTCGCCAAGAAACGGTTTCTCGTTGGTGAGCAGTTCGTATGCGGAAACGCCGAACGCAAACATGTCCACGCGAGGATCAATCGGCTGACCGGAGAGTTGTTCCGGGGACATGTAGCTGGGCGTGCCGGGATTCTTGGTGATCTTGAGCGGTTTGCCGGAATATTGTTGGGCCAAGTCAAAGTCCACGAGCCGCACCGAGGCGTTGCGTGAGACGATGATGTTCTCCGGTTTGAAATCCAGATGGATGTAATGGTTCTCGTGGACGTGTTCGAGTGCCTCGGCCATGTCTAAGACGATCTGCGCAACGTTGTCGAGCAGGACGGGATCGTGACGCGCGTAAAGCTCCTTCAGATTCGCGCCTTCCACGTATTCCATCACACAATAATGTGCGCCGTCGGTCTTGCCGTGTTCGAGATAGCCGATGACGCACTCGTGACCCTGACATTGTTCCAACGCTTCGCAGCCATTGATGAAACGTTTCTTCGCGGTGGAGTCGCCGCGCAATTCAGGAAGCAACCGGCGCACGGCAAAATGTTTTCCTTTGCTGTCGCTGGCGAGCCAGATTTCCGCCATGCCGCCCGTGGCGATCAATTCGTGTAGTGTGAATTTACCGAACGGTCCGGGGCTGGACGATTCGGCGGCAGACGACTTGTTAAACAAACCAAACACGCGGGATTGTTTAGCAGAGCAGGGGAGGCATCGCCAGACTGTTTTGTGGATTGCACGCAGATTGGCCGCACCTCAGTTTTTGGGAGCAGTGGGTTTTCTTTCGCCCGGTGTTAATGAGAGATTGAAAAAACTGAGATGCGCCCGGTGGCGGCGATGGATCACAATGCAGATTGTCTCGCGCTTGGGTTGTTGCAATCATCCGGGCATGGCCGTCCAGAATCGCATCGTCAAAGTCCAAAAACGCAATCGCGCGCTCGTCCGATTCGATGAGGCGCGCATCGGGAAGGCAATCCTTCGCGCGGCGAGTTCCATCGGCGGTTTTCAACAGGATTTTCTGCCGGGCATCAATGACAGGTTGTTCACGGCATTTGGTGATGGTGAACATCTCGCTACGTTTCTCAGTGATGCGGTGGTGGTTTCCTTGAACGGTGATCCGCATCATCTCATCGCCAACTTTCCGCCAACCATCGAGAAGATTCAGGACGAAGTGTTGCATGTGTTGCGGAGTTACGGTTTCCAAAACACGGCGGACTCCTACGAGTGCTACCGCTGGGGGCGGCATTGGATGCGTGAAGGTGCGGTCAGCACGGAGACGTTCGTTGGGAATGGATTCTCGCAAGAGCGGATGACGCTCTCGCTGGATTGGTCGAAGAAGCATCACGTCCACACGATTGAAGGAGTGAACGAAGCTGTGCGTTCGGGCAAGATCAAGAGGGTGGTGCGCGATTCCCTTGATCTTTACGAGAAGTCACTGGATGAAGCGGCGGACAAGGTGATGGAGCGTATCCACAACGGCGACAAGTTGCGGTTGTTGTGGGTGAGCGGGCCAAGTTCGTCCGGCAAGACGACCACGACGGTGAAGCTCACTCAACGCTTGGAGAAACACGGCCTGCGTTTCTTGATGCTGAACCTGGACGATTATTTCTGGTCGCTCGTGGAGCATCCGACGGATTGGATCAATGATCGCAATTACGAAACGCCTGAAGCGCTGGACATCCAGTTATTGAACCAGCATCTCCAGCAATTGCTCGATGGGCACACGATTGAGAAACCGATTTACAGTTTCAAGGAAGGTCGTCGCTCTGGATCAAAGCCTATCAAGCTGGAATCAGATCAGATTTTGTTGCTCGATTGTTTGCACGGGCTTTACCCGCCAATGACAGAGGGCATTGATCCGAGCGCGCAGTTCCGGCTCTACATCGAGACGCAGAACGTGTTGCTTGAAGGTGATGGCAAATCGAAACGATTGACGAAGTTCACCGACGTGCGGCTGATCCGCCGGATGCTACGAGACGCGTTGCATCGCAATCATAGTCCGCTCAAAACCATCCTGCACTGGCATTACGTCCGCGCTGGCGAATTGTTCAGCATCATTCCGTTGCAAGGAGTCGCGGATCACATCGTCAACGGCGGTTTTCCATTTGATCTCCCCGCGCTCAAGCCGTTCTTCTCTGGCAAGGATAGTCTGCTGCCGCACGAAGATGATTTTCGCAGTTACGCGGGATTCCTTGATGCAAAGATACGTTATCATCGGGTGAAGACGTTATTGGATTCCGTGGAGGGATTGTCGAAAGCAGATGTGGCAAATCATGGCATCATCCCCGGCGACGCCGTAGTGCGCGAGTTTGTCGGTGGCAGCACGATCAAGATTCCGCATAACGAGTGAATACGCGTTTTGTTCTGATTCAAAAATTACAACCACGGATGGACACGGATAAAAATTTCCAAATGAAACCATTGGCACGTTTCATAAGTGGGAGACGAATCCAAGTTCCGGCATCCGTGTTTATCTGTGTCCATCCGTGGTTAATAAGTTCTTCATCGGTATTTGACCTATAAACACAGGCTGACTCTCGTGAAAATTCTTCCCATTGCTGAACGAGAACTGCGCGTGGCATCACGTCGCGCTGGGACTTACTGGCTGAGATTCTTCGTGGTCGGCGCATTGATCGCAATTGCCAGTTGGGCGTTCCTAGTCACTGGCAGGCTTCAACCTCAGAAAGTTGGCAAGATACTGTTCTACACGCTTACTGGCGGCGTCATGTTCTACTCGTGGCTCGCTGGGCTGCGGTTCACAGCGGATTGCTTGAGCGAAGAAAAACGCGAGGGAACACTGGGGTTGTTGTTTCTCACCGATCTGCGCGGCTACGATGTGGTCGTGGGAAAGTTGCTCGCCAATTCCCTTGCTGTGTTCTACTGCGTGCTGGCGGTGTTGCCAGTGCTGGCGATTCCGCTGCTGATGGGCGGAGTGGAGGTGGCAGAGTTCGCGCGGCTTGTCATCGCCATCGTCAACACACTCTTCCTTTCGTTGTGCGCCGGGATGCTGGCGTCCGCCGCCTGTAGTTCTGCGCGAGCGTCGGTCTCGTGGACGTTGATGTTGCTTCTGGTGGTGAGTGCCGGCGGGCCGGTGCTGGGGATGTGCGAATGGTGGTTGAGACACTGGCAGGGCAGCTACCGGTTTGGATTTCTCGTTCCCAGTCCGGTGTTCAACTACTTCGCTGGTGTGGACGATCTTTACAAACGCGGCATGAGCGCCGGGTACATCGCATCACTCGTCAGCGTGCATCTGATCGCGTGGTTGTTCCTGATTCTGGCGAGTCTGATCGTCCGCCGCACTTGGCAGGACAAACCTGCGACGGCGGAAGGAATGCAACTGCGCGGCGCGATGCAGAATATTTTCGAGGGCGATGCCAATGAGCGAAATAAATTCCGCACGCGGCTGTTGAACCAAAACCCATTTTACTGGCTCGCCACCAAGCCGCGACAACGAGCCGTCTGGACGTGGACGCCGCTTGTCATTGGTGCAGTCGCGTGGGTCTGGGGACTTTGGAAGATCGGTTCAGACTGGTTCAACCCCGGCATGTATGCGACGACGGTAATCATCCTGGGCGTGACGTTCAAAGGCATGATCAGTGCGGAATCGGCGCGGCGGATGTTGGAGGATCGTAAGATCGGCGCGATGGAATTGCTGCTCTCCACGCCGCTGACGGTGAAAGAAATCGTGCGCGGTCAACGCCTGGCACTTCAACGGCAATTCCAGTTCCCGATCATCGTGTTCCTGGTGGTGAGTTTTATTTTGCTCTTTGCCGGAGCGGGTCATCACGACATGAACGCAGACGAACGCCAATATTGGCTGGCAGTAGGCTTACTGGCTGGGTTTGTTTTCTTCGCGGATATCACGGCACTGTTTTGGATGGGGATGTGGCAAGGCTTGTCGGTGAAAAATCCAAAGCACGTATTCGGCGGGACGTTTGTTCCTATTGTCGTAGTGCCGTGGATCGTGTTCGCGCTTGTGGTGACGGCGATCCAATTTCTGCCGCGCGGAATGCTGCCGAAGTTCAACGCCGCCACTCCAGCCATCGTGTTGTGGTTCGTGCTTTGTCTGCTTGCGGATTTCGGGTTTGGATTCTGGGCACGTCATCAGTTGATCACCAAGTTCCGCGTGGCGGCAGCGCAGAGATTTCAACCGAGGTCATCGTGGTGGCGGAAGTTGTTCGGCATGGCTGACAAGCTGGATTGAAGTGCGGGTGACTTCCACACGGTGTCGCTTACACGCTTGGAATCCGAATCCGTCTTGTTACCTTCCCGCACATGGCAGCTTCCGACAAAAACAAGTTCTCCTGTCTCATCGTGGAGGATGACGGCGCGTTCGCTAGCATGGCCGCTCAGGTCGTGCGCGATGAAGGCGGCAAAGTCACCGTCGTCCCGAATCTGGCTGAGGCGCGCGCAGTCACGTCGCTGGAGTTCTTCGGGGAATCGTCAGTGATGCGCGAAGTGATGTCGCAACTTCGTCAGGCGGCAAAGCACACCGCCAGCACAGTGTTGCTCACGGGCGAGACGGGCACAGGCAAAGACCTCGCCGCACGGATGCTGCATCAGATTGTTTCGCCGGATGGCAAATTGCCGTTCGTGGCAGTGAATTGTGCGGCGCAGAACGCGGCGCATTCACCGGCGCGGATAAGAAACGTGCAGGACTCGTCAGCGCGGCCACGGGCGGCACGTTGTTCCTGGATGAAATCGCGGAAGTGCCGCTCGCGTTGCAGCCCAAGTTGCTGCGTCGTCTGGAGAAGTGGCTGGAGTTGCGGGTTGAGTGAAAATTTGAATTTGCCGGACTTGAATCCGTCGGAGTGTGTCGTCAAACTCTGTTCACACTGAACTCATGCGCTACAGAATGTTAAAATGCTTTGTTGGATGGATCGTCGCGATCAGCGCGATGGATGTTTTTGCGGCCAGCAAACCAGCTCCGCTCGAATACAACCGCGACATCCGGCCGATCCTCTCGGAGAATTGTTTCGTGTGTCACGGCGCGGATTCGGCATCACGCAAGGCCAAGCTGCGGCTGGATAGTTTTGAGAACGCTACGGTCAAGACTGAGGAAGGCATCTCCATTATTGTTCCTGGAAAACCCGGCGAGAGTGAAGCGGTGCGTCGTATCTTCGACGCTGGCGATGATCTCATGCCGCCGGCGGAATCGCACAAGGCTCTCACCGCGGAGCAGAAAGAAATTCTCAAACGCTGGATCACCGAGGGCGCGAAGTTTCAGCCGCACTGGTCGTTCATCGCGCCGGTGAAAGCTCCGTTGCCGCCGGTGAAGAACGCGAAGTGGGTTCGCAATCCGATTGATAACTTTATCCTCGCACGGCTCGAACAAGTGAAGCTCAAGCCGTCGCCGGAGGCGGATCGCCGCACCCTCGCACGGCGGTTGAGCTACGATCTCACCGGCTTGCCGCCGAAGCCGGAGGATGTGGAGGCGTTCGTCGCGGATAAATCTCCCGATGCTTACGAGAAGCTGGTGGATCGTTGGATGGCATCGCCGAGTTGGGGCGAGCATCGCGGGCGTTATTGGCTGGATGCGGCGCGCTATGCGGACACGCACGGGATTCACTTCGACAATTTCCGCGAGATGTGGACGTATCGCGACTGGGTCATCAACGCCTTCAATGCGAACATGCCGTTCAATCAATTCACCATCGAACAACTCGCCGGCGATCTGTTGCCCAAGGCCACGCTCGAACAAAAAACTGCGAGCGGGTTCAATCGTTGCAACATCACCACCAGCGAAGGCGGCGCGATTGATGAGGAGTATCTCGTCCTCTATGCGAGAGATCGCACGGATACGACGTCGCAAGTCTGGCTCGGACTGACGGCGGGTTGCGCGGTGTGTCACGATCACAAGTATGATCCGCTTTCGCAGAAGGAATTTTACCAGCTCTCCGCGTTCTTCAACAACACGACGCAGAAGGCGATGGATGGAAACGTGAAAGACACACCGCCCGTCTTGGTCGTCGCGAAGCCGGGCGAGCAACCGCGCTGGGATGCGTTGCAGGGCGAGATGAAGGATGCGGGAAATGCCGTTGAGCAGCGCAAGAAGGACGCGCAACCCGACTACGAAACGTGGCTGACGAAGCCCGACCTCTCGAAGCTGGATGCGCGCGTGCCGAGTGAAAAATTGTTGTTTCATGCTGCGTTGACGGATGGCGAGACGAACAGTCTCCGTGTTCAGGTTGCGGGCGAGGTGCGCGTGATCACGTTCGCCACGAACGCGTCGGCGCAGGACGGTGTGATTGCGGCGCAGGCTTACACGGTGAGCGACAAAGGCACGCCGACGTTTGCGGATGTGGGGGATTTTGAGCGCACGAACGCGTTCAGTTACGCAGCGTGGGTGCGGGTTGTCGGCGACGGCAGTGCTGCGGTGTTCTCGCGGCTGTCGGACAAGAACCGACATCGTGGCTGGGATTTGTGGATCGAGGACGACCGCCCTGCGGTGCATATCATTCACGACTGGCCGGATGATGCGATCAAGGTCATCGGCAAGAAAAAGTTGACCAAGAAAAAGTGGACGCATGTGGTAATGACTTACGATGGCACGTCAAAGGTGAAAGGCGTGAAGCTGTATCTGAATGGCGAGTTGCAGAGCGTGGACAATGACAAAAATTCTCTTAAGAACAGCATCCGAACGGAGACGCCATTTCGCATCGGTGAACGCGAGGCGGGTTCGCGCGCGGAGAACTTCGGTGTGCAGGACGTGCGGATTTATGGGCGGGTGTTGAAGGCTGACGAGGTGCGGGACATCGCGGGAGTTCCGCGTCTGAAATGGATTGCGTCCAAAACTTCCGAGACGCGCACGAAGGCTGAGAGCGATGAAGTCTTTCCAACCTGGCTCACGGCGGTGGATGGAAAATTTTCCGACCTCGCTCACTTGCGAAACAAACTCAAGGAGGAGTCGGAAGACATCCGGCTGCGCGGCTCAGTGGCGCATGTGATGAACGAACGCGAGTCGCCTGCTGAGGCGTATCTACTTTTCCGTGGCGAGTACAGTCAGCGTCGTGACAAGGTGACGCCCGAGACGCCGAAAGTTTTCCCGCCCATGCCCGCCGAGTTTCCGCGCAATCGTCTCGGCTTCGCCCAATGGCTCATGCGCCCGGAACAGCCGCTCACGGCGCGCGTGACGGTGAATCGTTATTGGCAGGAATTGTTTGGCGCAGGCATCGTCGGCACGGCGGGAGATTTTGGTATCGCGGGCGAAATGCCCTCGCATCCCGAACTGCTCGACTGGCTGGCGGTGGAGTTTCGCGACGGCGGTTGGGATGTAAAAAAGTTTTTTAGATTGCTCGTCACGTCGGCGACGTATCGGCAGTCCGCCGTGTACTCGCCGGAAAAACTTTCGCGTGATCCGCAGAATCGGTTGCTCGCGCACGGGCCGCGTTTCCGCATGGACGCCGAGATGGTGCGTGACACCGCTCTGGCTGCGAGCGGATTGCTCGTGGCGAAGATCGGCGGGCCGAGCGTGAAGCCGTATCAGCCGGACGGAATTTGGGAAGCGGTGGCGATGCCGGAGAGCGATACCAAATCTTACAAACGCGACAGCGGCGAAAAACTTTATCGGCGCAGTCTCTACACGTTGTGGAAACGCGCCGCGCCGCCCGCTTCAATGGACATTCTCAACGCGCCAAATCGCGAGACTTGCACCGTGCGCCGCGAGCGAACGTCCACGCCGATCCAGGCACTCGTGACGTTGAACGACCCGCAGTTCGTCGAGGCGGCGCGCAATCTCGCCGAGCGCACGCTCAAGGCTGGCGGCGCGCAAGACCCGGCGCGAATTGATTTCATGGCGGAGCGGTTGATTGCGCGACCGCTGAACGCTGCGGAGAAAAGAATTGTCGCCAGAGGGCTGAAAGATTTACTTGCGCACTACAAGTCATCGCCAAAAGACGCAGAGGCGTTGGTGGCCGTGGGCGAATCGAAAGCGGACGCGACACTCGACAAGCCGACGCTCGCGGCGTTCACGATGATGGCGAATCAGTTGATGAACTTGGATGAAGTGTTGAATAAATGAAAACAAGGCTAAACGCAGCAACGCCGAGAACGCAGAGGTTCGCGGAGCAGGACGAATTATTGTTTCCTCTGCGTCTCTCTGTGTTCTCTGCGTCTCTGCGTTTCACCCCTTGGGCACAACTATGAATCCTTTCCCTAACTTCACCCCTCACCCCGTATTCAAAGACTACGTCTGCTCCGAGACGCGTCGCCAGTTCCTGCGGCGCGGCGCGAACTTCCTCGGCACAGCGGCACTTGCATCGCTCGCGCCCAACCTGCTTTTCGCAGGCGAGAAGAAAAAAAATTCCGCGCCGACAATGCAAGACGTGATGAAAGCCATCGGACCGCACTTCCCGCCGAAGGCCAAGCGCGTGATCTATCTCCACATGGTCGGCGGGCCGTCGCAGGTGGATTTGTTCGATCACAAGCCGGTGATGAATGATTGGTTCGACAAGGAATTGCCGGACACGATTCGCATGGGGCAACGATTGACTGGAATGACCAGCGGACAGAAACGTTTTCCCGTCGCGCCGTCGAAATACAAATTTGAGAAGCATGGCAAGAGCGGCATGTGGGTTTCCGAACTGCTGCCGTGGACGGCGAAGATGGTGGACGACCTGACGTTCATCCGCTCGATGCACACCGAGGCCATCAATCACGAACCCGCCATCACTTACATGCAGACGGGCAACATGGTCACGGGGCGCCCGTGTCTCGGCTCATGGGTTTCGTATGGCCTGGGTTCGATGAATGAAAATCTGCCGACGTTCGTGGTGTTGGTTGCCAAGCCCAGCAACACCGAGCAGATTCAAGCCATCTCCGCTCGGCTGTGGTCGTCGGGTTATTTGTCCGGCGAACACGCGGGAGTTTCGTTTCGCTCGGCGGGCGATCCGATTTTGTTCATCAACAATCCCGACGGCGTGAACGAAAAGGTGCGGCGCAAAACGCTCGATGGTTTGAAGGCGTTGAATGAAATAAATTATCGCGACGTGGGCGATCCTGAAACGCACACGCGTATCCAGCAATACGAACTGGCGTTCCGAATGCAGGCCAGTGTGCCGGAACTCACGGCCATCACCAACGAGCCGGAATCCACCTACGCGCTCTACGGCGATGACGCGAAGAAGCCCGGGACGTTTGCGAACTCAGCGTTGATGGCGCGGCGACTCGTTGAGCGCGGCGTGCGCTTCGTGCAGATTTATCACAACAACTGGGACACGCACTCGAACACATCGGGCCGCCTGCCGAGTCAATGCAAGGACGTGGATCAGGCGTGCTACGGATTGATCCAGGATTTGAAATTGCGCGGGATGTATGACGACACACTCGTCGTGTGGGGCGGGGAATTTGGCCGCACGATTTATACGCAAGGAAATCTGACGAAGGACAATTACGGGCGCGACCATCATCCGCGTTGCTTCACGATGTGGATGGCTGGCGGCGGCTCAAAGCCCGGCGCGATCCACGGCGAGACGGATGATTTCAGCTACAACATTGTGAAGGACGGCGTTCACATCCGCGACTTCCACGCGACCGTGTTGCAACTTCTCGGCTTCGATCACGAACGCTTCACGCATCGTTATCTCGGTCTCGATCAAAAGCTGACCGGCGTAGAGAAAGCGACGGTGGTGAAGGAGTTGGTTTCGTAATTTATCCACGATCATCGTGGCTATCGCGGGCTTTACGGCGGGTTTGACATACGCGATAACACCCAGCGCAAGCGGCTCAAACCCAAGCAGCAGGTTCTCGATCATATGGGCAGCACGGAACTGGCGGCCAATCTGTTCCGCGCCACGCAGACCGAGGAAAAGCTGCGGCGCGAAAACGTGCGGAACAAAGATCACGCCAACCGGATTCATAACGAAGTGGGTCGCAAAGTCCGCAAGACCATTCACGAACTCGGCGGCACGAGGCCGGAGAATCTGCCCGCAGCCGATTTTCTTCCTGTAAGCTCCCGCAACAAACAAAGATTCGTGTTCTGCCAGCGCAATTCTCGGTGTTGGGGGAATTCATTGGCCTTCCTCCCCGAAGGCTGATCCGTTAAGATTCAGATTATGTCGGCTACGAACTTCAATACCAAAAACGACACGTATCGGAAGTTGATGGGCAACGGTCTCATCTACCGCATCCCGCGTTTTCAGCGTGACTACAGTTGGACAGAAGAGGAGTGGGAAGATTTATGGATGGATATTCTGGGCACCATCAAAGATGGAGGCGAACCCGCTCACTACATGGGCTATCTAGTGCTCCAATCGGACAATGACAAGACCTTTGACGTCATTGATGGCCAACAGCGCCTGACGACCATGAACCTCATCGTGCTGGCGGTCCTAAAAAACATCCAACGGCTTATTGACGAAAAAAAGAATGCTGCTCCCAACAAACAGCGGCTTGATCAAATCCGCCAAACCTACATTGGCTACCTTGATCCAGTGACACTTGTGTCCCGCTCAAAACTCACACTGAATCGCAACAACGATAATTATTTTCAGACCTACATTGTCCCGCTGGGGCACTTGCCGGTGCGTGGATTCCGCGCCTCTGAACACAGCCTGCGCAAGGCGTTCGAGTGGTTTGAGAGTCGCATCCGAGAATACGCAGCAAAGGCAGGCGGCGATGCAGGCATTGCTTTGGCGCAGTTCATCGAGTCCATGAGCGACAAGCTCTTTTTTACCGTCATCACAGTTACGGACGAACTGAATGCCTACAAAGTTTTTGAAACACTGAACGCTCGCGGTGTTCGCCTTTCCGCCACGGACTTGCTCAAGAATTATCTTTTCTCCGTGCTGCACCGTGACGGCCAGCATGAACACGAGCTAAAGTCTCTGGAAAACCGATGGGAAGCGATGGTCGGGCGACTCGGCAGTGAAAGCTTTCCAGACTTTCTTCGCGTCCACTGGAACAGCCGCTTCTCATTCCTGCGGCAGACTGAACTGTTCAAAACAATTCGCGGCAAAATTGTGACTCGTGATGAGGTGTTTGAATTGATTCGGCAAATGGAGCAGGACATGGATGCCTACATGGCCCTCACTCAGCCCGAAGCCTCGCAATGGTCGGCTGCTCTCAAACAACATGCGACCGACTTGCGTATGTTTGGGGTAAAACAACCTTTTCCCCTTTTAATGTCCGCTCGGCGTGTTTTTTCTGATGCAGCGTTTGAGTCTGTGCTACGCGCCTGCGTTATCATCTCCTTTCGATATAACGTGATCGGTAGCCAGCCAACCAATGAGCAAGAACGGGTTTACAATCAGGTGGCTGAAAAGATTGCCACAGGGCGACTTGCTGATGCGACTGCGGTGATGATGGCCATGTCTTCGATTTATCCTAGTGACGTAGCCTTTCGTGCCAACTTCAGCGAGAAATCCATGCGCACTATGCAGTCTCGCAACAAGCGGGTAGTTCGATACATCCTCTGCGCCCTGGAAAAGCAACTCACGGACGCGGCACTTGATTTCGACAGCGACAGTTTCAATCTCGAACATGTCCTCCCGGAAAATCCCGAAGCAGGGTGGGAAGCCTTCTCTGAAGACGAACTTGAAGCGTTGGTGTTTCGGTTGGGCAATCTCACCCTGCTGCAAAAAAGCGCGAACAAAGACTTGGGCAACGCCCCTTATGCCCAAAAGAAACCTGTCTTTGCTGCCAGCAGTTTTGGCATTACGCGCAAGGTCGCCGAGGACAATGCTGATTGGACTCCAGAACGATTGGCCGCGCGCCAGAATTGGATGGCAAACCAAGCCACGTCTATTTGGCGAATTGATCAGCTTTCTTGAGCCGTCTCAACAACTTTCCATCCCCACGCAAGAGCAGACCGGGTTGCGGTCGCCGAAGACGTTGTCCACGCGGCCCACATGCGGCCAGAATTTGTAGTCGTGCAGGCTCTTGGCCGGGAATGCCGCATGCCCGTGCGGCTCGCACCTTCGCGCGTGTAGGGACGATTCCAATTGTCGCTGGCGATCTGGTCCGCTGTGTGCGGGGCATTTTTGAGCAGATTGTTCTTTGCGTCCGCCGCGCCGGTTTCCACGGCGGTCATTTCCGCGTGGATGGAAATCATCGCGTCGCAGAAGCGATCCAGTTCGTATTTTGATTCGCTTTCGGTTGGTTCGACCATGAGCGTGCCGGCGACGGGCCACGAGAGCGTCGGCGCGTGAAAGCCGTAATCCATCAGCCGCTTCGCCACGTCCTCGGCGGTCGTGCCCTTGAACGCGCGCAGGTCGAGGATGCATTCGTGCGCGACGAGGCCGTTGCTGCGGTCAAGAGCCTGATTGAAAACTCCGGGGCGTGCTGTTTTCGGGGA